>JAHWJQ010000158.1 GCA_019348305.1 Actinomycetota bacterium | reverse complement strand
CGAAGGCCGTGACCCTGGCGGCGGGGCGGTGCAGGACGGGGGTGCCGGTGATCACCACGGGGTGGACGGTCATGACGCGCTCTTCCTTCGACGTGCCGGGGACCCGGCCGGGTGTGGTACGGGGACGACGAAAGGCCGCCCCCAATCCTCGGGACGGCCTCTCACAGCGGGGTGAGCGACGGGGGTTGAACCCCCGACCTCCTGGACCACAACCAGGCGCTCTAACCAGCTGAGCTATAGCCACCGCGAAGCGGATCATTCTTTCATAGGAGCCGAACAGCTCCGAACTCGTTAGGACAGGAAGTAGTAGCGGGCATAGAGGCTGACCATCCACGCCAGCAGCCCCGCGCTCACCGACAGCGTTGCCGGCGCGAGCCATCGCCGGCCCGCGCCGGCGTCGGCGTGGGAGGCGCCGGCGAGCAGGTCGGCAGCTACGGCGAAGACCGGGAAGGCAACGAGGACATACCGGCCCATGCCGACGAAGTCCTTGGAAGAGGCGGCGGCGAGCCCGACTGCTACCAGGACATAGGCGCCGTAGCCCCAGCCCAGCCGGCGCACGATCGAGGGCACCAGCGCGAGGGCTGTGAGCGTGAAGAGGCCCTGCACCGTGATCCAGAAATTGATGACGTTGAAGCCGTAGCCCTGCCACCTCTGGAAGAAGGTGACCTTGGCGAGTGTCGGGAGGTCGATGGTCCGGTACCAGCCGGCCGAACCGCCCACCTTCGCGAAGGCGAAGGGCTCCCGGAAGCGCCACCACAAGAGGGCGCAGAACAACGCGAGGCCGAGACCCGACAGGAGCACGCCCGCGTCGGCGGGCCTGAGCCGGCGGATGCTGATCCGGCGCGGGAACAGTGGAACCGGGCCGCCGTTGTCCGCTTCCCGAGTCCCGTCGGCCGCCAAGAACAGGTGTCGGCGCGAGCCGCCGAGCACCCCCCGCACCTCGAGTGCCCTCAGCACCAGCCCGACCACCAGCGCCACGCCCACAGGGCGAGAGGCGGTGGCCACCATTCCCACCAATCCCGCCAGCAGCGGGCGGTCCCGCTCGAGCAGGGAAAAGGCCCCGAGCGCGGAGAGCAGGAACAACGCATCGGAGTAGACGGCTCCGAACAGGTAGAAGGAAAAGGGGTACAACAGCAACAACAACAGGGCCAGGCGCCCGGTTCGGCTCCCCAACGCGGCACTGCACCAGCGAAGGAAGAGCACCGCGGCACCGGCACCGGCGGCCAGCGTCACCACGATCCCGGCTTGAATGGCATCGCCCACGACTACCGCCACCAACCTCATGGCCGTGGGGTAGGCGGGGAAGAAGGCGACAGCTGATTGCTTGTTGGGACCGCTGTAGAAGTAGCCGTTCTCGGCGATGTGGAAGTACCAGCCAGAGTCCCACCGCGCGAACCCCTCGAGCCAGCCCTGGTCGGGCCATGAGCTCTCGATCGGCGTGTAAGGCAACAGCGCGAGTGACAGGCGCAGGTCGACGAAGACGGCAAGGGCGAGCGCGGCGAAGATGCCCAGGGCGAAGGCCGGGCTCCCGAGGCGCTTCCTCGGGGGAGCGGCCGGCGCCAGCGTCACGACCCACCCCGCCTCGTCGGTTGCTCTGGCTTGGCGGCCCGGCCGATGATGGACACACCGAAGGGCAGGCGCCGCCGGCTGATGATGCGTCCCTCGAGGTCGAGGAGCCGGACGAACAACCGGTTGAGGGGCTCGGGGACCTCACCCGTGTCCTTGTGCGGCTCCGGTGGTGTGCTGCCTCGGCGCAGCCGTTCGACGACCCGTATGGCCAGGATGGCCGGGAACAGGAAGGTGTTCACGTACGACAACCGCTCAGCCCGAAGCCCGGCACCCTCCAGCAGAGCACGGACATCGGCCAGCAGGTAACGCCTGACGTGATGGTTGGACACGTCGTGGCCGCTCCAGAGCCACTGGTAGGAGCTGGTCAGCAGAACAAGGTGCCCGCCCGGCTTGAGCACCCGGCACCACTCGGCCACCGCGCCCCGGTCGTCGTCGATGTGTTCGACCACTCCGAAGGCGGTCACCACGTCGAAGGACTCATCGGCGAAGGGCAGCCGCTCGCCCTGGCCCTGGACCAGCCTGGCCGCACCTCGCTTCCGGCAGAACTCGAGGGCGGTGGCCGAGAAGTCGAGCCCGGTGGCCGGCCCGTAGGGCTCGAGGTGCTCCAGGATGATCCCGGTGCCGCAACCGACGTCGAGGATGCGGGGCGGAGGGCTGTCGGGAGGCCGCCGCCAGGCCGGCGCCAGGAGCGAGAGCCCGATGCGGCGCATCCCCACGAACCACCAGTTGTGATCCTCCAACTCGTAGGTGGTGCGGTAGTCCTGCTCCTCCATCTCGGCCGAGCGTAGGCGCTGGTGGGATTCGCACTGCGTTCCGCCAGAATGGCCGACCATGGCCAGGACGCAGGTCTGCCCCGAATGTGGCCTCGACTACGGCCGCCTCCAGCCGCCCGACCTCAAGGTGGCCGTTCGGAGCTTCCCGCGGCGGTTCCGCCAGGCCCTGGCGGCGGCGCGGGACGACGATGGGGGCGATGCGCTGATCCGCCGCCGACCTGACCCCGTCACTTGGTCGGCCCTCGAGTACACCGCCCACGTCGCCGGCGTGTTCGAGTCCTCGGCCGACATGGTTCGGCGCATCTACCACGAGGACCGTCCCACCCTCGAAGAAGTCGGTGCGAACGAAAGGCCCGGGGCAACCCAGGGCGAGGATCAGGATCCCGCGGCCGTACTGGAGCGACTGTCGGCCGGTGCCGAGCGCCTGGCGGCCCAGCTCGATGGAGTCGATCCGGAAGGCTGGCAGAGACAGGCCGTCACCCCCTCCGGTGCCCGGGACCTGCTGGACGTGGCCCGTCAGGCGGTGCACGAAGGCTCACACCACCTCCGCGACGTGGACAAGGTCCTGGCCGCCGCCCGACGCGCCCGCATCCAGCCGGGCCCGTAGTGGCATCGCTGCGGTGGCCGTGTTGTCGCGGGGCGGGCTACGGTCAGCCGCCGGTGCCGGCGACGCGGACGAACGAGGGGCAGACATGACCGCCGGCCTCGGCGGTCGCAGTTTCGGCGCGAGTGCCTCCAAGACGTTCCGCCAGCTGCAGTACGAGCGGCCGCCGGGGTCGACGGAGATGGTGCTGATCCGCCACGGGGAGACGGTTCCGGCGGTGACGGGCGAGGCGTTCGACCTCGTCGATGGGCAGGGCGACCCGCCCCTGTCCCCCCAGGGACACGACCAAGCCGAGCGCGTCGGACGGAGGCTGGCGAGATACGGCATCCAAGCCGTCTACGCCACCGTCATGAGGCGAACCGTGCAGACGGCGGAGCCGTTGCTGCGCGACATCGGCCTGTCGCTGCGGATCGAGCGCGGCCTCCGCGAGGTCCACCTGGGGGAATGGGAGGGCGGCAAGTTCCGCCGCAAGGTCCTCGAGCAGCACCCGATTGCCGTGCTCCTGTTCCAGGAGCAGCGCTGGGACGTAATCCCGGGGGCCGAAGCGACCGAAGTGTTTTCGGCCCGGGTGCGGGGCGCGGTCGAGCGCATCGCCATGGAGAACCCCGACCGACGGGTGGCGGTGTTCACCCACGCCGGCGTCATCGGGCGCATCCTGGCGGAGGCGACAGGGTCACAGCCGTTCGCGTTCAATGCCGACAACGCATCCATCTCCCATCTCGTCGTCGCCGGTGACCGCTGGACGGTCCGGCGCTTCAACGACACGGCCCACCTAGACGAGGGCCTGACCGTGCGGGCCCAACCGCTCACGTAGACCCGCCTGCGGTTGCCGCCCGGCGGTTGTAGCTTGTGCCGGACGAATCCGATAGTGGTCAGCACGCCGTCGGTGGCATAACTCGCTTCCTCTGCACCCCAATCGCTCCGCCGGCCGCAAGGGAGGAGGGCGGGCGCATGGGCGCCGAGACACCAGGACGGATCTCCCGCCGCCAATTCATGCAGGGCGCGGCGGCCATGGCGGTGTTCGCTGCCTGCGGCAGCGACGACAACGGCGCTGCGCCCAGCCCCCAAGATGTCGCGCAGGCCGCCGGCGCGCCGACCGAAACGACGTTCCGCGAGCCATCGTCGAAGTTGGGCGGGCAGCTGTCGATTCTGCTGTGGAGCCACTTCGTCCCGAATCACGACCAGTGGTTCGACCCCTTCGCCAAGGCTTGGGGGGCGAAGACCGGCGTCAACGTGACCATCGACCACATCAACAACGCCGAGATCCCCGGTCGGGTGGCCGCCGAGATCGCCGCTGGGTCGGGGCACGACCTCGTGCAGAACATCGCCCCGCTGGCGCAGTTCGAGCCCAGCGTCCTCAACCTCAAAGACGTCAACGACGAGGCGGAGAGGCGCTTCGGCAAGCAGCTCGAGATCTGCCGGCGGACCAGCTTCAACCCCAAGACGGGCGTCTACTACGCCTACAGCCCCGGGTGGGTCCCCGATCCGGGCGACTACCGCAAGAGCTTGTGGGCGCAGGTCGGCATGCCGGATGGCCCGTCGTCGTGGGACGAGCTGCTCGAGGGCGGTACCGAGATCAAACAGAAGCTGGGCGTGCAGATGGGAATCGGCATGTCCCAGGAGATCGATTCGAACATGGCGGCCAGGGCACTGATCTGGTCCTACGGGGGTTCCATCCAGGACAAGGACGAAAACGTCGTTCTCAACTCCCCCGAGACCATCGACGCCGTGCAGTTCATGGCCAAGCTGTTCAAACAGACGATGACGGAGGAGGTCTTCGCCTGGAACGCAGCGTCCAACAACCAGGGACTGATCGCCGGCCAGCTGAGCTACATCATCAACTCGATCTCCGCCTGGCGCACGGCTCAGGAGGCGAACCCCGCCGTGGCCGACGACGTGTTCTTCGTTCCCGCGTTGAAGGGACCGGCGACCGCACTGGCCGCCCAGCACGTGCTCTACAACTGGATCGTCCCCAAGCACGCCAAGAACCCGGATGCCGCCAAGGAGTTCCTGCTGCACTACACGGCCAACATGGCCCACGCGACCTACAACTCCAAGCTCTATGACTTCCCGGCTTTCGTGGACACCGTTCCCCAACTCGACGGCTGGCTGAGCGATGACCCGTTCAGCACCACGAACAAAGGGAAGCTGGCGTTCCTGAAGATCGAGGACTCGCTCAAGTGGA
>JAHWJQ010000157.1 GCA_019348305.1 Actinomycetota bacterium | reverse complement strand
GGGATTGCCACGCTGGTGGGCCGGCGGGGCGACGCCGCGCACCAACTGGAGGCCTACCGGGGCCTGTCGACGCGCCGCCCCGCCCTCGCCCTCGGCTTCGCCGTGCTTCTCATGGCCCAGGCCGGCGTCCCCTTCACCTCGGGCTTCCTCGCCAAGTTCTACGTGATCTCGGCTGCGGCCGACAGTGGTTCCTACGCGTTGGCCCTGATCGCCATGCTGGCGGCCGTGGTGGCAGCCTTTTTCTACCTGCGGGTGATCCTGGTGATGTTCTCCCCGGTTGAGGAGGGCGGCGACGGATCGACGGTCCCGGTGCCCTTCTCGGCCGGCCTGGCCCTCGTCTCCGCCGTGGCCTTCACCCTCATCGCCGGCTTCCCCATCACTTCGGGCGCCTTCTTCGAGTTCGCCCGCCGGGCCACCCTGCTCTTCTGACCGCCTTCCGCGCTTTGGGCAGCCCCAGCGTCGCCTGGCGACGCTGAGCCTGCCCGAGGACGCCGCCGCAGTCAGCCCGTGCCGCTCGCGAGGCACCACTCGTCGACGGTGCGCCTGACCCTGCCCAGGAACGCCGGCGCCAGTGCCACCTCCAGCGCCTCGAGCAGCGCCGGCAAGGGCGGGTAGTCGGCGAGGATCCAGCGGGCGAACATGCCGTCGTCCATCCAGCCGGCCAGTTCCGGGGCGAGCAACGTCGCCTCCCGCTGGCGGGCGACGGTGGCCCGCAGCGCCGGCCAGTCCAGCGTCTCGGCCAGCGCGCGCGCCGCGGTGGTGAGGTCATCGGCGCGGGGGCGGCGCCCCAGCGACCGCAGCCATGCGAAAGCCGGGTGCCGCTCGGCTGCCTCGGCCCAGGAGATCCCCCTCGGCGCCGACAGCAGCCCCTGCAGCCACATGACCGCGAAGAGCTCGGCCGTTGTCGTCGGCGGAGGAGGCGTGGCCAGGCCGAGGCACCGGCGGAGTGCGTCGTCGAGCGCTCCATGGGGCGCCTCGTCCGTCACGGTGCCATCGTCCATCGCCGCGGTCGCGCGGGCGTCGCCGTTGCGGTCGACCAGCGTCACCACCCTCACCCGGCGACGCTCCGGGTGACGGCCGGGTCGTTCGCTGGTCGTGCCGTAGTGGATGTCAGCGCCGCCCGAGGGGGCAGCCCAGCCGAAGCACACGGCGCCCAGCGCCGACCACTGCTCGGGCGCACTGAAGCCCAGGAGGTGTTGGAGGGGGTGGTCCCCGTCGGGAAGAACTCGCTGGCCCAGCAGCACCACCGTCGGGTCGGACGGGTCGGCATCGAGCATCACGAGCCGGTGGGGCTGGTACCAGCCGTCGTCGATGGATGCAGCGTCGAGCAGGGTGACCAGTCGGTCGAGGCGGTCGACCTCGGCCAGGCCAGGGGCGGGGATCACGGGCGGCACCTCTCGTTTGGCGAAAACGAAGGAGCCGGCGGAGGGCCGCTGCCCTGTCGCAACGCGGGGCTCCGATCCACCGCGTCCACTCAGCCAACCATCAACCGGGGTATGTGGGCAAGCCCTCCTGGGTGATTCAGCGGGGCCGATTCAACCGGATCCGCACTGCCGGCCCGCCACTTCCGGTATCGACGAACGCCACCGTTGCATCCATCGCCTCCACCAGCCGAGCGACGATGGTGAGGCCGAGCCCGATGCCAGGGCCATCGGTCGGCCGGTCGAGGCGGCCGAACGGCTCGAACACCGTGGCACGCGCCGGGGGCGGCACCCCCGGCCCGCCGTCGGAGACGGTCAACAGGACATGGCGGTCCCCGTCGCCTTCGAAGATCAGCCGGACGGGTGGCCGGCCGTGGAGGTGGGCGTTGTCCAGGAGCTCCTTGAGCGCCCGACGAAGGATCTGCGTCCGCCCCAGTACGACCACCGAGCGGGCGCCCCGGAGGTCGGTGGGGCGGCCGAGCCGTTCTGCCTCATCGACGAGCGCCCGGCCGACCGCAGCGGCGTCGACCCGCTCGTCGACGGCGCGCTCGACGAAGTCGACGGACGCGGCTGACTTCATGTGCTTGAGCATCACCGCCAGGTGGTGGTTGGCATCCGGGGCGCCCTCCCGCCGCACCTTTTCGTAGAGTCGGGCCTCGGCCAAGGCGTTGGCGGCGATGCCGGCGAACACGCCGGCGGCGGCGAGGTCGTGGTTGGAGTAGTTGCGCCCGCCCATGGCCGAGAGGTTGAGGATCCCGAACAGGCGGCCTTGTTGCACGAACGGCACGCACATGGCGCTGTCGACCGACCGCCGTAGCTTGCCGGTGCGACCGGACACCAGGATCGCCTTTTGGCTGGCGGCCACCTTCCCGGCGATGCCCTGACCGAAGGGAACACGCGCACCCACCGCAGCGGGATTGTCTGGCGCCGCCACGACCTCGAGCTCACCGGCCGCCGCAACGAGCATGATCGAGCCCTCCCCCTCGAAGAGGCGGGCCGCGCTGGACAGGATGACATCGAGGACAGCATCGACCTGCAGCGGTGCCGACTCCCCCTTGCCGCCTCCACCCACGCCGTGGATGGTGGCAGAAACCTCGGGGCGGGGAGAGACGTTCGAGCTCAGCCGGCGCTGGCGAAGGCGCGGGCAGCCTCCAGGGCGGGGCTCGGGTCGCCGTCGCTGAAGACGCCGGCCACTTTCACGCAGTCCCCCTCCGTCAGCCCCCACAGCCCCGGCTGGCCGGCATCGACGGCAGCGAAGATGCGCAGGGTTGCGCCCTCCGGGCCGAAGACCATGCCGGTGACCAGTGCCCCCTCCGCCAGGGGCTCGAACTGCAGGTCGACTGCCACCTCTTCCCCCGCCGGAGCGAGGTCGGCGCCCGCCCGCACGCTCACCACCCCGGCCAGTTCCTCGCCAACCGTGACGGTGACCGGCCCGCCGGGGTGGTGCAGCTTGGCCACCGTCAGCAGCCGCGACTCGGGGCGGATGCTGATGAGGAGCCCCGCGCTCGCCCAACCTCGCCTCGCACGGTCGACCAAGACCGGTAGTGCAGGCAGGTGGTACAGCCAGCACCCCCCGGCGAAGGCGTCGGCCTGCCAGCCCGGCACCGGATGCTCCGCAGTCACCACCCGGGCCCCCGCCGGCAACTGCGCCAACCGGGGCGTCAAGCGCTGCAAGGTGGCGGTGCTCAGGTAGGCGAAGACGACGTCGGCATCGAGCGACGCCTGGGTGAAATCGGCTTCGGTGATGGTCGCGGCGATGCCGTGGTCCGCCAGCAGCTCTCGCGCCTTGGCCGCTAGCTCCGGATCGATCTCGATCCCGTGGACGGTTGCCTGTCGAAGGACGGCTGCTCGCAACAGCACCCGCCCGTCGCCGCATCCCACGTCGAGCAGCCGCTCGCCGGGGCGCAGGCCGGCGAGGTCGAGCGCGAGGTCGATGCGCTCGTCACTGGTCGCGGCCCAGAGAGGCCAGCGAGGCGTGGGAGCCGACCCGAGCCGGCGGGCCGTCGCAAGCACCCGCTCCAACCGGCCGCCGGCAGCGGCTGCGGCGACGTCGTCGCACCCAGATTCGCTCAGCCCCCACACCCCTGCTTCGCCGGAATCGACGACTGCGAACACCTGCAACCTCGCCTGCGCGCCGCCACGGACAGCCCGCTCAGGGGGCCGCTCGGGCCCGTCACCCCGCTCAGGGGGCCGCTCGGGCCCGTCACCCCGCTCAGGGGGCCGCTCGGGCCCAGGGCCAGGCCCCAGCTCCACCGACCCGTCAACGAACGTTCCCTCCGCGAGGGGCTCGAAGCGCAGGTCCGCCACGACCTCGGCGCCGGCCTCGGCCTCGTCGGCTCCGGCCCTCACCGCTGCGACGCCGGCCAACGCGCCGGTGAGGTGGAGGTCGACAGGACCGCCGGCGTGGTGCAGCTTGGCGGCCACGAGGGTGGCGGAGTCAGGGCGGATGCTGATGAGCAGGCCCGGAGTGGCCCAGCCGCGACGGCCCCGGTCGACCTCCTGCATCTCCATCGGGAGCCGGTACAGGTAGCAGCCGTCGTCCGCCGATGTCGCCACCCACCCGGGCACGGCGTAACCGGCGGTGACCACCCGGGTGCCGGGAGCCAGGCGGCTGAGGCGGGGGGAGAGCCGTTGCAGCGTGGCGGGGCTGAGGTAGGCGAACACCACATCGGCCTCGAGAGGGGCGTCGGCGAAGTCCGCTTCGATGATGGTGGCGGGGACGCCGTTGTCCTCGAGCAACGCTCGGGCCGTGGCCGCCAGATCGGCGTCGAGCTCGACCCCGCTCACGACCGCCTGGCGCTGTCGAGCTGCTCGAAGCAACACCCGCCCGTCGCCACAGCCAAGGTCGATGAAGCGCTCGCCGGCGCTGAGGTTGGCCAGCTCGAGCGCCCGGTCGATGCGGTCGTCACCCGTCGCCGCCCAGAACGGCCACCCAGGCACGCCTGCGTTCTACCAGACCGCTACCAGGCCGCGACCAGCTCCGTGTCGGCACGGCCGCCCGGAGCCCCGGTGAGCGCGGGACGCCCCTCCCGCAGCTCCGCCACCGTCGAGCGAACGCCTTCCAGCGTCGTCTCGGAGAGGAGGTGGCGCCGGCCCAACTCACGGACCCAGCGGTCACTCTGGTCGCCGAAGAGGATCGCTACCGAGTCCACCACCTTGACTCCGCCCGGCTCGTTGGTGAGCCCCGGGCCGAAGGCGAGGACGGCGGGCACGACCTCGACCTCGACCTCTTCGGCAGACAAGGTGTGGCGGAGCCGCCGGGCGGCGATGCGAGCTCGGATGGAGGCCTTGCCCCTCGGGTCGGGGCGGTTCGTCCACATCACCTGGACCGCGAGGACTCCGGCAGGGCCGATGGCGACGTGGTCGACGTCAATGCCGTCGATGGAGATGTCGTCAGCCACGTACCACCCCTCATCCCGTAGGGCGTGGAGCACCGTCCGCTCGTCTCGTTCCCGCTGCCCGAGCGGCCCATCAGAGCGGGGAAGAGTCGCACCGGGAAGCGGCCCGGCCAGGATCCGCAGGGCTCGGCGCAGGATGGGTGACCGGCCTTGCCCGGCCCTGGCGATGCGAGGACCCGATGCCTCGGACGCAGTGGGTTGAGCCATTCTCGATTCTCGGCCCCGGCGGTGAACACCTGTAGAAGGGGCGGGTGAGCACCGAGAAGAGGCGGTGACTCAGCCTCGACCATCGCGGGCACTGCGCCGAGCACGGTTGCTCGCCGTTCTATGAA
>JAHWJQ010000156.1 GCA_019348305.1 Actinomycetota bacterium | reverse complement strand
GGCGCCGACCCCGTCTCGGTCGCCGTCGACGCCCGCGAGCTGCGCCACGCCCTCAACACCGACGCCGGGGTGAACGCCCTCGTGAACCTCTCGATCGACGGCAAGAGCCAGCTGACGATGGCGCGGGTGCTGCAGCGCCATCCCGTCCGCCACAACGTCACCCACGTCGACTTCCAGATCGTCAACCGTGACGAGGTCGTCTCGGCCGAGGTGCCGGTGAACCTGGTGGGGGAGGCCATCGCCGTGCACCGGGCCGACGGCGTCATCGAGCAGGCGATGTTCGCCCTCACGGTGCAGGCCACGCCGGCCCGCATCCCGGCCCACATCGACATCGACATCAGCGGTCTGAACGTGGGCGACTCGGTCCGCATCGGCGACCTCGTCCTCCCCCCCGGCGTCAGCACCGACCTCGATCCCGAAGAGGCGATACTGGTGGCCCAGGGCGCCCAGGTGAGCGACCTCGACCTCATCCCCGAAGCCGACATCGAGGGCCTGCAGGAGCTCGCCGCCGCCGAAGCGGCGGCCGAAGAGGCCGACGGCGGCGGGGCGGCGGCCGAGAGCTGAGCATGTTCCGCTCCGGCGAGGGCCGGAGGGGCACGCCGGCCCACCTGCTGGTGGTCGGCCTGGGCAATCCGGGATCCCAATACGCGGGTACCCGTCACAACGTGGGCGCCGACGTCGTCGCCCTGCTCGCCGAGCGCCACGGCGGGCGGCTGCGGCCGGCCAAGCGGGAGCGGGCGTTGGCCGACGAGGTGACCCTAGGGCCCGAGCGGCCCTCTGAGCGGGGTGACGGGCCCGAGCGGCCCTCTGAGCGGGGTGACGGCACGAAGCGCCTCGCCTTGGCCTTCCCCCAGACGTTCATGAACGACTCCGGGGTCGCTGTGGCGGCGCTCGTCCGGCGTTACGGCATCGAAGACCCGGCGCGCCTGGTGGTCGTGCACGACGAGCTCGACCTCCCGCCCGGCCGGGTGCGGGTCAAGGAGGGAGGCGGGCTGGCCGGGCACAACGGGCTGCGCTCGATCAAGGCGCACCTGAAGACCGACGCCTTCCTGCGGGTGCGCATCGGCATCGGCAAGCCGCCCGGTCGCCAGGAGGGCGTGGGCCATGTGCTGGCCCGGCCCTCCAAGTCCGAGCGGGAGGAGCTGGCGGTGGCCATCGAGGAGGCGGCCGACGCCGTGGAGATGATCGCCACCGAGGGCGTGGCCCGGGCCATGAACCGCTTCAACGCTTCAGCTCCCAGCTGATGGGTACCGATACCGGGGCCATGTCCCGCGAGCTGCTCGACAGCTACCTCACCCAGCTCCTGCTGGCCGGCGGCTCCGACCTCCACCTGCGGGTCGGAGGCCAGCCCCGCATCAGGGTCAACGGCGTGCTCGAGCCGCTCCCCGGGACCAGCGTGCTGCGCGAGCAGGACACCGAGGCCATGGCGGCAGCGGCCATACGGCCCAATCTGGTCGAGCGGTTCCGTCGCGGCGAGGAGGTCGACTTCGCCTACGCCCTGCCCGGGGGCCACGGGCGCTTCCGCGTCAACGCCTACCTGCAGCGCGACACGGTGGCCCTGGTCTTCCGTACCGTTGCCACCTGGGCCCGCACCATTGCCGACCTGGGCCTGCCCGACATCGTGCGGCGCTTCGCGGAGGAGCCCCGGGGCCTGGTGCTGGTGGCCGGTCCCACCGGTTCCGGCAAGACGACCACCTTGGCGGCGATGGTGGACCACATCAACCACACCCGCACGGTTCACATCGTGACGATCGAGGACCCGATCGAGGTCATGCACGTCGACGAGAACGCGTCGATCAGCCAGCGCGAGCTCGGAGCCGACACTCCCAGTTTCGCCTCCGCCATGCGGGCGTCGTTGCGCCAGGACCCCGACGTCATCCTGGTGGGGGAGATGCGCGACGCCGAAACCGTCTCGACCGCCCTCCTGGCCGCCGAGACCGGCCACCTCGTCCTCTCCACGCTCCATACCACCGATGCGACCGAGACGATCAGCCGGATCGTCGAGTTCTTCCCGCCTCACGAGCAGCGCCAGGTGCGCCTCGTCCTCGCCGGCGTGTTGCGGGGCACCATCTGCCAACGTCTGATCCCCACCAGGGACGGCAACGAGCGGGTGCCGGCCACCGAGATCATGGTGGTCAACGGACGCGTGCAGGATTGGATCGTGGGCGACACCGCCGGGCGGGGCGACGTCCAGGAGATCATCGCCGAGGGCGACTACTACGGCATGCACACCTTCGACCAGTGCATCCTCGACCTCTACGAAAAGGGCGTGATCGACCGCCAAGGGGCGATGACCGCCTCCACCAGCCCCCACGACCTCACCGTCGAGTTGCGCCGCCGGGGGCTCGAGACCGGCCGGGGTTAGGCGCCGGCGCGCCGATAACGTGGGCTCTCCCCATGAGCCTGCACGCACTCCTGCCGCTGCTGCGAGACGAACCGGTGGTTCCCGCCATCCTCGGCTCCCCGAGCGCCGTGTTGGCCGTGCCCGAGCCGGCCCGGGCCTACGTCCTCGGGGGCCTGGCGACTCTGTCGGGCCGGCGGCCCTTCGTCGTGGCCGTCCCCACCACCACCGACGCCGAGCGGCTGGCCCATGATCTTCGGGCCTTCCTCGGCGAGGACGAGGTGGAGTCGTTCCCGGCCTGGGAGACGCTGCCGTTCGAGCGGGTGAGCCCGAGCGTGGAGACGATGGGGAGGCGCCTGCGGGTCATGTGGCGACTCCGCAGGGGCGGCGACGCGGCCGCCGGCGGTGGTGCCGCCGGGGTGGCGCGGATGCCCCGGGTCCTGGTGGCACCGGTGCGGGCGCTGGTGCAGCGGCTGGGGCCCCATGTGGAGGACGTGGAGCCGGTACGGGTGGCGCCCGGTGATCGCATCGACCCCACCGAGCTCGTGCACCGGCTGGTGACCGCCGGGTACCGCCGCGAATACCAGGTCGAGCATCGCGGCGAGGTCGCGGTTCGGGGTTCCATCGTCGACGTGTTCCCGTCGACCGCGGACCGGCCCGTACGGGTCGACCTGTGGGGGGACGAGGTCGACCGGCTCACCGAGTTCGCGGTTGCCGACCAGCGGTCGACGGCCGAGCTGGCCGGCGCAGAGATCTTCGGCTGCCGCGAGCTGCTGCCCACCCACGAGGTGCGGGAGCGGGCCGAGGCGTTGATCAGCCAGGAGCCCTGGGGCCGGGAGCAGTGGGAGCGCTTGTCGCTGGGGCAGACCTTCGACGGCATGGAGTCGTGGTTGCCGTGGCTCACCGAGGGCGAGCACGTGCTGTTGGATCTCGTCGGAGACAGCGCCCAGCTGGTCCTGGTCGAGCCCCGGCGGATGCGCGACCGGGCCGGCGAGCTGCTGGCCGAGGAGGAGTCGCTGGCCGACAGCCTGGCCCAGACCTGGGGTGTGGAGGGGGGCCGGCAGTTCCCGCGGCTCCACCTGCCCTTCGACCGCCTCCTGACCCACACCAAGGCGCCGGCTTGGACCCTGAGCAGTGCGCCCGAGACGCCGGGCACGGCCGCCGTGCACGCCACGGGGTGGGACCCTGTGGTCGGCGACGGCAGCCGGCTGGTCAAGCAACTGGCCGAGCTGCGCTCGGAGGGCTACCGGGTCGCGGTGTGCGCCGAGGGCAGCGGCACCGGTGCCCGCATCGCCGCCAGCCTCAACGAATCAGGCCTCACCGTTCCGTTCCACGACCCCGGCGCCACCAACCGCGACGTCCTCGACCGCGAGCTGGCCCAGCCCGGCATCCGGGTCGTGGTGCAGCCGCTGGACCGGGGGTTCGTGCTGCCGGGGGCCAAGCTCGCCGTGCTGGCCGAAAGCGACGTCACCGGCCGGCGGCGGGCCCACCGCCGGGCCCGACCGCGGCGGGCCAGCGAGGGCTTCTTCGACGACCTCAAGCCCGGCGACTACGTCGTGCACTACCAGCACGGGGTCGCCCGCTACGGCGGGATGGTGAAGCGAGCCATCGGCGGCGCCGAGCGCGACTACCTGCTGCTCGAATACCGAGGGGGCGACCGGCTCTATGTGCCGTCGGACCAGATCGACGCCGTACGCCACTACACCGGCGGAGAGTCGCCCAGCCTCAACAAGCTGGGGGGCTCGGACTGGCAGAAGACAAAGGCGCGGGTGCGCAGCGAGGTACGCCGCATCGCCCAGGAGCTGGTGGTGCTGTACCGGCGGCGGGTGACGAGCGAGGGCCACGCCTTCACCCCGGACACCCCCTGGCAGCGGGAGCTCGAGGAGGCGTTCCCGTACCAGGAGACGCCCGACCAGCTCAAGGCCATCGTCGAGGTCAAGGCGGACATGGAGGAGCCTCGGCCGATGGACCGGCTGATCTGCGGCGACGTCGGCTTCGGCAAGACCGAGGTCGCCATCCGGGCCGCGTTCAAGGCCATCCAGGACGGCAAGCAGGCCGCCGTCCTGGTGCCGACGACGCTCCTGGCCAGCCAGCACCACCAGACGTTCTCCGACCGCTTCGCCGGCTACCCCATCCGGGTGGAGATGCTGTCGCGCTTCCTCACCCCAGGCCAGGCCAAGAAGGTGTTGGACGGCATCAGCGACGGCACCGTCGACCTCGTCATCGGGACCCACCGACTCCTGTCCCCCGACCTGAGGTTCAAGGACCTCGGGCTTTTGGTGGTGGACGAGGAGCAGCGCTTCGGTGTCACCCACAAAGAGGCGATCAAGCAGCTGCGCACGAACGTCGACGTGCTCACCCTTTCGGCCACCCCCATCCCGCGCACGCTGGAGATGAGCCTGACCGGCATCAGGGACCTCACGCTGCTGCACACGCCGCCGGCCGAGCGCCAGCCGATCCTCACCTATGTGGGGGAGTACGACGAGCGGGCGGTGGGCGAGGCGATACGGCGGGAGTTGCTGCGGGAGGGCCAGGTCTTCTTCGTGCACAACCGGGTGATGGACATCGAGCGGGTCGCAGCGCGGCTCAAGGAGCTGGTGCCCGAGGCGCGGGTGGCGGTGGCCCATGGCCAGATGGACGAGGGCAGCCTCGAAAAGGTGGTGCTCGACTTCTGGGAGGGCCAGTACGACGTGCTCGTCTGCACCACCATCATCGAATCGGGCATCGACATGCCGACCGTCAACACCCTGGTGGTGGACCGGGCCGACCTCATGGGGTTGGGCCAGCTGCACCAGCTTCGGGGGAGGGTGGGCC
>JAHWJQ010000155.1 GCA_019348305.1 Actinomycetota bacterium | reverse complement strand
ACCGTCGTGTTCAAGGCGGCCGACGGACGCGACATCGCCACCGCCAAGGCCACCGTCTCCAGGCTGGGCCCCGACAAAGCCACCGACTTCACGACCACGGCAACGGGATCCGGCACCCCCTCGAGCTGCGACGTCGCCGCCGTGGAGGCCCGCCCCAGCTCGTGAGCCCTGCTCCGGGGACGTCTGGGCAGGCTCAACGTCGCCTAGCGACGCTCAGCCTGCCCAAACCGGCGGGGCCTCAACGGGGGCGGCGGGAACGGCTGGGGGCGGGGCCGCGCCGGCCGTTGACTCGGCGAGGGGGCGATCGACGAGTGGTGTCAGGGGGAACAGCCATGCCGAGGCTCTTTTTGAGCTGACCGGCGCGGCCGCCTTCACCCTCGGTGACGAAGGACACCACCATGCCCTCGGCTCCAGCGCGCCCGGTGCGCCCCGATCGGTGGACGTAGTCCTTGGAGTCGGCGGGAAGGTCGAAGTGCACGACGCAACCCACCCCGTCGACGTGAATGCCGCGGGCGGCCACGTCGGTGGCCACCAGAGCCTGCACCCGACCGCCGGCGAAGGCAGCCAGAGCGCGCTCTCGTTGGGCCTGGTTGCGGTTGCCGTGGATCGCCACGGCACTGACCCCCGCCCGAGCCAGCTGCGTGGTGAGGCGGTCGGCCCCGTGCTTGGTTCGACAGAACACGATCGCGGAGCCGTGCCGGCCCACCAGCTCGGCCGTCTTGCCCACCCGCTGCTCGCGCCCGGTGTCGACGAAGACATGGGTCGTTCGGTCGTCCTCCGGCTCCGGCGGCGCGACCTCGGCGCGGTGCGGGTTCCGCTGGTAGTTGCGCACCAGCACGTCGACCTCCCCGTCGAGGGTGGCCGAGAACAGCAGCGTCTGGCGGTCGGGGCGCACCTGGTCGAGGATGCGGCGGACCTCGGGCAAAAAGCCCATGTCGGCCATCCGGTCGGCCTCGTCCACCACCACGACCTCCACCTCGTCGAGGATGAGGTTCCCCCTCCGCACGAGGTCGGCCAGCCGGCCGGGGCAGGCCACGGCGACGTCGACGCCGCGGCGCAGCATCTTGAGCTGGGGGACGAAGCTCACGCCGCCGTAGAAGGTGGCGATGCTGCGCTTGCGAAGCGCCAGCATGGGCGCGAGCTCCGTTTGGATCTGCGAGGCCAGCTCGCGGGTGGGCACGAGCACCAGGGCGCGGGGTCGGGCGGGTCGGGCGCGGCTCACCCGGGCGGCCACCGGGATGCCGAAGGCCAGGGTCTTGCCCGAGCCGGTGGGGGCGCGGCCGCAGACGTCGCGCCCGGCGAGGGCGGCGGGGATGGTGGCGGACTGCACGTCGAAGGCAGTGTGGATGCCGCGGTTGGCGAGCAGGCCGAGGATCTCGGCGCTCACGCCGAGGTCGGCGAAGGTGGACGTCACTTCGAACTCCAGGATTCAGTCGCGCATCCGGCACGGCGGCGGGGGACGCGACGGGCCCGGATCGGACAGCCTCTGAGCCCGGCGGGACCGGGTGTGCTGCGTCGCTGGCAGCAAGAGGCATGGCCGGGTTGAGGAGGGATGCTCCGGGTCGGCCCGTCGGCTCGAGAGCCGGCGATCGCCCCCGGCGCAGGCGCCGGAGGGTGACGGCTTCACCGTAGCAGTCGTGTGCCGCTACCGAAGGATGGCCACGCTGGTGATGGGTCGGGAAGGCGGTCGGTCGCCGAGGGAGCCGGCGAAGGGGGCGTCGCCGAAGGCGAAGATGCCGCCGTCCTCGGCCACCATGAGGTACCCGCGCCGGTAGCCGACCATGCCGGTGACCGGCTTGTTGAGCCGGGTACTGCCCATCGAGCCGTAGAAGTCGGCGGCGAAAGCGAAGATCCCCCCGTCAGAGGCCACCAGCCAGTAGCCGGCGCCGTCGGGGTCGGGCACCAGCGACTGCACCGGAGCGTTGAGGGGGATGCCCCCCATGGAGCCGGAGAAGGCGGCGTCGCCGAAGGCGAAGATGCCACCGTCGCTGGCCACCATGTAATAGCCCCGTCCTGACGGGGTCGGGATCGAATCGAGCACCGGGCCGTTCAGCCGGGTGGCGCTCATGTCGCCGAGATGGGGCGCGTTGCCGAAGGGGACCACGCGGCCCCGAGTGGTGAACAGCCAGTAGCCATCGGCGGTGGGCGTGGCCGACAGCGACGTCACCCGCTCGTCTCCTCCGAGCGGCCCGGTCAAGCCCCCGTGGTAGGCGGCGTCGCCGGAGGCGAAGACCTGACCGGCCTCGTTGACGAGCCAGTAGCCGCGGCCCGAGGGCGTCGGCTCCAAGTCGACCACCGCTGTGGCGGATGACGCGCCTCCCAGCCACGGGGCGTCGCCGAAGGCGTAGACCGCGCCGTCGGAGCCCACCATCCAGTACCCCGACCGTGGGGGCGGCGGGGGCGGGGGAGGGGCGGTCGTGGTCGTGGTCGTGGGGGCGGGGGCGGGGGCCGGGGCGGGGGCGGGAGGCAGAGACGCCGAGACGGCGTAGGCACCAGGGCTCTGGGAGCCATGGAAGTTACGCGCCTTGAGGTAGTAGCGGCCGGCGGCGGGCACCGAGACCGACGCCGTCTCGGCTTGGCCGGCGCCCTTGGCGTCGACCTCGCCGGTGAGCGCCGTGCCCAAGGCGTTGAAGATCTGCAGCACGGGGTCGAAGGCCAAGAACCCCACCGTCGCCGGCGGCTGGACGGTGAAGGTGAGGGGGCCGCCGTTGGCGGCGTCGGCGTAGTACCAGTCGACATCGCCCTCGGGGACGATCGTGCCGGACGAGGCCGTGGCCAGCGCCGTGGCGCCGGCCATCGTGTCGTTGGTGTCGCGGGTGTAGCTCAACGCGGCCTGGGGAGTTGCGGCGCCGAGGGCGGCGGCGGCGTCGACGATACCGCTGCCGAAGTACGGGTCGAACCCAACGGGTCCGGCATCTCTGGCGGAGCTGCGGAGCCTTTCGGCCACCTGGGACTGGGTCCAGGTGGGCTGGTCGGCGCGGACCAACGCGGCGATCCCCGAGACGATGGCGGCGGCGAAGGAGGTCCCGGTGTCCCGGCCGTACACCTCGTCCCGCCCGAGAGCCGGCCCCGCGAGCTTCACCCCGGGAGCCGCCAGGTCGGTCGCCGTGCTCCAGTTGGAGAAGTAGGTCAGGCGGTTCTGACTGTCCACCGCGGTCACCGCCAGCACGCCCGGGTGGGCGCCCGGGTAGGCCGTCACCGGCGTTCCTTCGTTGCCCGCGGCCGCAACCAGCACCGCGTCCTTGGCGAGGGCGTAGTCCAACGCGGCGCGCAGAACCGGCGACTCCGCGGCCAGCCCGAACGACAGGTTGATGACATCGGCGCCTTGGTCGGCCGCCCACTTCACGGCTTCGGCGATCTTGCTGTCGGGGCCCGCACCCGTGTTGTCGAGCACCTTCACCGGCAGGATCTTCGAGGCCCCGGCCACGCCGGCCACGCCGATGCCGTTGTTGGTGGTGGCCGCCGCGACCCCGGTCACGAGCGTGCCGTGCCCGTAGTCGTCCTGCGGGTCGGTGTCGCCATTGATGAAGTCGCGCCCGGGCAGCAGGCGGCTGCCGGCGAGGTCGGGGTGATCCTGGTCGACGCCGCTGTCGAGCACGGCGATGACGACTCCGGACCCAAGGGTGGCGTCCCAGGCCGTGGGCAGGCGAACCTGGTCCAGGTAGGGCTTCTGGGACTCGGGGTAGTACGGATCGTTGGGCTCCAAGGCGGCCCGCCGTAGGTGGTCCCGCTCCACCGTCTGCACGCCGGGCGCGCCACGCAGACGCTGCGCTACCTCTCCCGCCCTTCCTGGCGCCTCGACGACACGCCAACCGAACAGCTCCTCGCCCAGGCGGGCGCCGGTGGCCTCCACCGCGGTCGCCGCCGCTCGCTCGGGCACGCCGCCGGAGAAGCGGACCAGGAGCCGGTCGGGGGAGAACTCGGCAAGCGCGAGCCGGCTCATGGCGCGGCCGTCTTCGAGGGCGGGGGCGCCGGCGGCGGCTGGCGCCACGGGCACGGCCAAGGTGACCGTCGCAACGACCGTGGCCATCAGGAACCAAGCGTGGCGAAGACGCATGAGCGGTGCGGCCATCCTTGTGAAGAGAGGGACTGTAGACCAGGTCCAGCGTCATTATCGACGGCCGGTCGGCTTTTCTACAGTCACCCGGCGCCGCTGTTCCCTCCCGTGACGCGACACCGCGGCGGCCAGCCGTGCGGCCCCGAGGTCCGTACCTCAGGGCCGCGGGCTGGTCGCCGCGGTCAGCGTCGTCGGCGCCTCAGCTGCTGGCGGTGCCACAGGTGCAGCCCTCGCCGCAGCCCTCACTGGAGCCGCTGCCGCAGTTGCAGCCGCTCGACTGGGAGGTCGGGGCCTCGGCCGCCGGGGCCTCGGCAACCGGCGCGCAGCACGCGCAACCTCCCCCGCTCTGCTGGGTGTTCTCGGTCAGGGTCGTGTCGGACATGGAATCACCTCCCCCCGTCGATGTAGTCGGCGCGCAGCAGCCACAGGGGCATCCGCTGCCCTCGATGCGGCCGCCGCAGTCGCACACGGAGTGGTCGATCTGCGCGAGCTCCGCCAACAACGCGTGCGTGGTCGGTGCCGGCAGGTCTGGGATGCAGCCACAGGAACCGGCATCGCTAACCGGGTCCTGCCCCAAGCGCTCGTACACGTGGGTGAGCTGGATGGCGAACGTCTCAGCCTCTCGTGCTCGGGCCTGGGCTTCTCGGATCTTGTGGGCAATGAGGTGGCGCAGCGCCATGCGGGTCTCCTGGCAACGGCCGTCGTGCCAGGCGTCGAGCAGCGACCGGATCTCCTCGAGCGACAGATCGAGCGCCTTGCCCCTGAGGATGAACCGCAACCGGGCCTCGTCGTCGGCCGTGAAGAGCCGGTAGCCGCTCGGGGACCGCTCCGGCTCGGTCAGCAACCCCAGTCTCTCGTAGTAGCGGACAGCAGCGGTGCTGAGCCCGTACCGCTCGCTGAGTTCCCCTATCCGAAAGCGACCGTCGTCCACATCACCGAGGATAGAGGTTGTAGCCGACTACAAGGTCAAGGCGGAAAATGCGGCCGGGCGCGTTGCGGGCCGGGAAGACTCCCGGCCCGCGGTGCTCGCGCCAAGTGGAGCTACGCGGCGTTGCTCTGCGACTCCGACGACTGGGTGTCGATGGCCTGGGACTTCTTGCCGGAGCTGGTGATCTG
>JAHWJQ010000154.1 GCA_019348305.1 Actinomycetota bacterium | reverse complement strand
CGTCTTCGTTCCAGCGCGTCTCACGGTCCATCTTCACCCCACCACCTCTCGATCGTGGACGCCAGCCGCCCGGGGCGGTCCTGTTGGATGTAATGACCGGCCCGCTCGAAGACGACGGTGCGGTGCCGGGGGAACGCCGCCTCGAACCGGCGCCGTTCGGCATCGCGAAAGGCGAAGTCCCTCCCGCCCCACGCGACGAGCGCGGGGAGAGCACCGGACCCTCGCCCTCGTCGATGTAATGCACCCGGCACCCGTCCAGCGTCGACGAGGCGACTCTCGTAGGGGAACAGCTCCCCCGAGAGCCGCCGCTCGGGTGCAGTAATCCCCGGCTCACCCCACGGGGATCGAACCGTGGACCGACGGTGTCCTTCACCCGCCATGCCGAGGTTCTCGAACTCCGTCCCAATGATGGGCACAGGGTAGGACACCATGCAGGGCTCGCCCTTCCGGCGGAGGAACCGGCAGCCACGGTCGCCGACGTCGCTTGACCTTCTTCCCGGGCCTCTGGGAGATTCGAGTGATGGCCACGACAACGGCGGCCGGAAGAGCGACGCCTGCGGAACCGGACGCGCTCGTCATCCTGCGGGCGCTTGCCGATCCCAACCGGTTCCGGGTGTTCTGCGCGCTGCGGGGCAGGGAGTGTTGCGTGCGCGACCTGGTGGCCAACGAGGGAATGGCCCAGCCGCTCGTGAGCCACCACCTGCGGGTGCTGGAACGCGCCGGCCTGGTCACGGCCCGTCGGTCCCACAACTTCACGCTCTACGCCCTCGACCCCGCCGGCTTGCGCGTCGCCAGCGCCGCCTTGATCGACCTTCTCGATCCTCAGTCTCTCAGCTCCGTCGCCCTGCCCGGCGGGAACTCCGACTGCTGCCGGTAGCGTCTCGGTCCACCCTCAGGCCAACGTCACCGCCTGCCCCTCATCGGGCTCGCGAGTCCGGTCCGCCAGGCTGACGACCGCCTGGCAAAGTCGACCAAGCTGGGCCTCGTCATGGGAGACCACGAGCACGGTCCGGCGGTCGAGCAGGGTTGCCACCGTCGCCTCCACCGCCGCGGTGGCGGCCGGGTCCAGTGCGCTGGTGGGTTCGTCGAGCAGCAGCAGCGGGGGGTCGAGGGCGAGAGCCCGGGCGAGGCACAGTCGCTGGCGCTGGCCGACGCTGAGCTGGTCAGCCGGCTCGCCCAGGCGATCGACGACCTCGTCCCACAGCCCGGCCTCGACGAGCGCCATCTCGGCGCGCGCTCGCAGCTCTGCTCGAGTGGCTCGCATGACGTGGCGTAGCCCGAGGGTGGTATTGGCAAGGATCGACCCGGGAAACACCACAGGCGTCTGGCCGACCAACGCAGCCCGGGCCCGCAGGCCAGGGAGGTCGGCACCGCGGCCGGCGATGTCGACGCCCAGTACCCGGACGTCGCCCGTGGCGGCGAGGCCCTGGGGCAGCAGGCCGACCAGGGCGCGTAGCACGGTCGACTTTCCCGTCCCCGACGGCCCACGCAGGCCCAGGCTCGTGCCGGCGGGGAGATCGAAGGAAAGCGGTCCGACCAGCACCCGGTCCCGGCAGGTGACAACGAGATCACGGACGCTCACCGCCGTCACGTCGTCTGCACCTCTCTACGGCGGCGAATGGGGACGGCGGCAAGAACGAGCAGTCCTGCGACCATGATCAGGGCCAACGCCGCTCCCCACGCGGCGTCGAGTGCGGCAGGGTCGGCGGCGTCTTGGGCCAGCGTGAAGATGTGGGTGGGCAGAGCCGCCACCGGGGACTCCACCACGCCGGCGGGAAGCACGGGCGCCCCCGAGAAGACGGCGGCCGTGAAGAGCAACGGCGCGGTCTCGCCGGCGGCCCGGGCCAGGCCGAGCAGCAGACCCGTCACCATCCCGGGCAGGGCCTGGGGGACGAGCACCGACCGGACCAGCTGGTCACGGCGCAGCCCCAGCGCCAGCGCCGCCTCCCGCCGCTCCTCTGGTACGGCAGCGACGCAGGCAGCCACCGCGATGGCGACCGGCGGCACCGCCACCACCGCCAGGACGATGCTGCCGCTCAACCAGCTCTTGCCCCAGCCGAAACGGGTGCTGAAGAGCCAGTAGCCCCACAGGCCGAGCAGGATCGAGGGCACTCCCCCCAGGGTCAGGGTCAGTGTGCGCAGCCACCGGGCGGCCGCCGGCCGGGCGTACTCGGCCACGACCATGCCCAGGCCCAGGCCGACGGGTGCGGCCAGAAGGCCGGCGACGGCCACGAGCAACGCCGTCCCGGTCAGCTGGTTGCGGATGCCGCCGCCGCTGGCCCCGCTGGCCGGTCGCCACCAGAAGCGGGGGTCGAACGCCCCCCGGCCCCGGACGGCCACGACGACGACGATGGCGGTGACGAGAACCAGGATCATGGCGACCACCGCCCCCAGGGCCAGTACCCAGAGCCGGTCGCGCGCCGCCCTCCGGCCGGCTCGACTGACCAGGGCGTCGCCCCGGCGCCGGCGTCGGCGCCGGCCCGAGGCGCGCACCCCCTCCGCAAACCGACGCTGGCCGGTGATGGTGGACGTGGCGACTGCGGCCAACAGCACCAGCCCGAGGGCACACAGGGCGGCCCAGTGCGTCCCCGACGTCCCCGCCTGCACGCTCTCGGGCCCATTGAGCTTGGTGGTGAGGGTCTGGCCCGGGTGCACCAGGCTGGCCATCACGTCGCCCACGGACGAAGGCAGGCGCCCGTCGGCCCGCCCGACGACGAGGAACACGGCGATGGTCTCGCCCAGGGCCCGCGCCAGTCCTAGCAGGGCCGCGGCTGCCATGCCCCTGCCGGCGTGGGGCAGCACTCCGGCGCGGACAACCTCGGTGCGGGTCAGCCCGCAGGCAGCAGCGGCCTCCCGGTAGCGGTGGGGCACTGCGGCCAGGGCGTCGGCTGAGACGGCGATGACCGTCGGGAGCACCATCACTGCCAGCACGAGCCCGGCTGCCAGCAGGCTGTCCCCACCGGGCACCCCCGCCAGTCGCGACACCAGTGGGCGCAGATAGGCGATGCCCAGCAGGCCGTACACGA
This sequence comes from Actinomycetota bacterium, assembly GCA_019348305.1. The sequence goes on along the minus strand of JAHWJQ010000154.1, from coordinate 2,205 downwards.
TCGAGGGCACCACCGCCAGCAGCTCGGCACCACCGCGCAGGACGCGCCGCCACCGCGGTGCTGCAAGTTCGACGATGCCTATAGCGGCGGCCCATCCCACAGGAGCAGCCAGGGCAAGGGCGACGGCCGCCACCGCGGCGGTGCCCCAGATCATCGCCAGTGCGCCGTAGCGTCCGCGGGACGGGTCCCACGTGGCCGAGGTGAGCAGTTCTCGCCATGGCACGGCACCCGAGGCGACGCCCACGACCAGGAAGCCGACGATGGCCACCAGAGCGGCTCCGGCCATGGCGGCCGTGCCCCCCGTGGCCGCCGGCACCCACCTCAGCGTCGGCGCGGCGCGCGCCGGCAACGGGCGCAGGGTGGCGGGCGGGGCGCTCAGCCCAGCCCCAGATCGGCCCGGGTGAGGTACCCGTGCTTGCGGACCAGCCCCTGGCCCTCGTCCGACAGCACGTAGTCGATGAAGCGTTTGGCCGCCCCCGTGGCCGCTCCGTTCGTGACCAAGAACAGGGGTCGCGACATCGGGTAGCTACCGTCCCTGACGTTGTCCACCGTCGGCTCGATGCCGTCGAGGGCCACGGCTGCGAGCTTGGGATAGCCGGCGATGAACGAGGTCGACAGGGGCCCCACTGATCCCGGTGTGGAGAGCAGCTTGGCCCGGGTCTCCTCGTTGCCGCCGACGATGGCGAAGTTGTCCGACTGGGGTGGCGGCGGTGCCTTCCCGTCGGAACCGTAGAGGTACTTGTCGAGTTGCTCGCGCGTACCTCGACCGGGCTCCTTGTCGTAGACGAACACCTTCAGGTCGGGCCCGTCCAGCCGCTTCCAGTTGGTCACGCGGGCCTCGAAGATGGCTCGCGCCTCGTCCTTGGTGAGATTGGTGACGCCGGCGTCGGCCACCTCCCGTCGAACGACGATGCCCACAGCGTCCTGCCCGATCTCGGTGGCCACGAAGTCCACGGAGGGGAACATCTCGCGCTCGGCGGCCGTGACCGGCTTCGAGGTCATGGCAATGTCCACCTGGCCCCGACCCAGCTGGGCGATGCCACCAGCCGAACCGCCCTGACTGTCGACGGTGATCTTCATTCCCCCCGTGCGCAGCACCTCGGAGGCATCAACGGCGACTGGATTGACCGTTGTCGAGCCGCTGACTCTCAGCGTCGCTCCGTTACCACCGCCGCCCGTCGCGCCACCCGAACCGGCGCTCGTCCCGCACGCGGCCAGGACGAGGGCGGCGACGGCGGCCCGGAAAGGGAGGCGTTTCCCCACGGCATCTTCCTCTCGGTGGCAGAAGGCGATCAATCTCCGTTGATCGCCCGGGACTCTGTCAGAGGCCAGAGACGCCGTGCAAGCGAGGTTGCCCTACACGTCTGGGCAGACTCAACGCCGCAGAGCGACGCTCAGCTTGCCCAAACGCCGCAAAATTTCGAGCATCAGAGCCTCGGGTCGACTGGTTCGCTTTCGAGGGCGAGCACGCCAAAGACGCATTCGTGGACTCGGTAGAGCGGCTCGCCCGACACGAAGCGCTCGAGCGCCTCGATCCCGAGCGCGAACTCCCGCAGCGCGAGGGAGCGCTTGTGGCCGAGGCCGCGCGAACGGAGCCGGCTGAGGTTGGCGGCGGCGGTGTACTCGGGGCCGTAGATGATGCGGAGGTACTCGCGGCCGCGGCACTTGATCCCGGGCTGGGTGAGGCCCTTGCGTCCGCGGTGGATGACCTCGACCGGCTTGACGACCATGCCCTCGCCGCCGCCGCTGGTCAGCTCCTCCCACCATGCCACCGCCGCGGCTTCGCTCGCGTCGTCATCGAGATCCACCGTCACTGTGGACGTGGCGCGGAAGGTGCCCGGGTCGATATCGGCGAGCCGGCCGAGGGTCTGGATGTGCCACAGGTGGTCGCTTAGTGGCCCATCTCTGAAGTTCACGCGTGATCCTCAGGCGGCTTCAAGGAGTTCCGCCCGTTCCGCGGTTGTGGGTCCATGCTTCTCGTCGAGACGACGGAGCAAGGAGTCGAGGTCCGAGCGGGTGAAGCGCCACTCGAAGGGCTTGGCGCTGGCCTCGTAGCGCGCCTGGAAGCTCAGGATCCGGTGCTCGAGCTCGTGCAGGTCAGCGAAGTCGTTGGGCTTGAGCACCTTGCGCTGCAGGACCGAGAAGTAGATCTCGACCTGGTTCAACCAGGAGGCGTGGACGGGGAGGTGGACGAGGCGCAGGTTC
>JAHWJQ010000153.1 GCA_019348305.1 Actinomycetota bacterium | reverse complement strand
GACTTGCGGATCGAAGCGTGCGGCAACGGCTCCGTGACGCGCCTGGCCGTGTTCGGTGAGGTCGACGCCGCTTCGGCTCCCGAGCTCGAGGCGTGGCTGTCGCAGGCCGCCAGTGCTGGTTGCGCCGAGGTGGTGCTCGACCTCAGCGGCCTCGAGTTCATCGACTCCTCCGGGCTGAGCGTGCTGGTGAGTGCCCACAAGCAGCTGCGCGACGCCGGCGCGCAGCTCGTCATCGCCTCGCCCCCACCGCCCGCCAGGCGCATTTTCGACATTTCCGGGCTGGATCGCGTCCTGACCATCCGCTAGGCCCTTCAGTTCCTGGGGCGGGGTCCCGATACAGCCCCCTGTGGCTGAATCGCCTGGTGAACGCGCGCATCTCCGGGTGCTCCGACAACTGGCGCCGGTGGCCGTCCTGCTCGTCGTCGTCGGTGCCATCGTCGGGGTGGGGGCGCTGCGATCACGGGCCAACCAGGGCCGGCAGGCTGAGGTCCTGCTCGTCCAACTCGAAGGCCTCACCCAGGAGCAGTTCGCCCAGGTCGGCCAAGCAGTGGGCCAGCAGTCAGCGACGCGGGAGCTGTTGTCCGAGGTCCGCCGCAGTCGCGCCGACTTCGACACCACCTTCGCCAGGCTGCGGCGGGCGTTCCCGGTGGAGCGCAGGCTGGGGGAGCTACGCCACGACGTCCGCGAGTTCCGCCGTTCCGCGGACGCCACCTTGGCCATGGTGGAGGTGGGTGAGCCCGCTCTGGCCGCGGCCGCGCTCGAGGGCGGGGCGGCCCCTAGCGGGCACCGGGTGCTCGACCAGTTGTCCCGCGCCGCCGATGCCAGCGGTTCGGAGGCTCGCCGGCTCGAGCGCGGCGGCGAGTTCGGCTCGCTCCTGGTGCTGCTCGTCTCAGGCCTGATCGTGTGGCTCCTGCTCCGCCAGGTGGGCCGGGCCCGCAGCCGGGCCCAGTGGGCGGCGTCCCAGGTCAGCAATCACGAGCGGTTCCGCTCCCTCGTCCAGAACTCCTCCGACGTCATCACCGTCGTGGACGGCAGTGGCACGATCCTCTACCAGACCCCCTCGGTGAAGCAGGTCTTCGGCTACGAGCCCGGCCAACTGGTGGGCACCAAGTTGCAGGCGCTGTTGCACCCCGAGGACGTGGACGCCGTCACGGCTGCGCTGAGCCGGCCCCAGGGCCTCGGCTCGGAGCGCATCGAGTGCCGGGTGCGGCACACCGACGGTGGCTACCGGCACGTCGAGACGGCGCTCAGCGACCGCCTGGAGGACCCGCGGGTGCGGGGCATGATCCTCAACACCAGGGACATCACCGAGCGAAAGGAGCTCGAGGACCAACTCGCGTACCAGGCGTTCCACGACTCCCTGACGGGGCTGGCCAACCGGGCGCTGTTCTGTGACCGGCTGGAACACGCCCTGGCCCGGATGCGGCGCCAGCAGCGACCGATGGCCGTCGTGCTGCTCGACATCGACAGCTTCAAGAACGTCAACGACAGCCTCGGTCATGCCTTCGGCGACGCCTTGCTCCAAGCGGTGGCCAACCGGCTGCGGGGCATGCTGAGGCCCTCGGACACCGCGGCCCGCCTGGGTGGTGATGAGTTCGCCATCCTCCTCGAGGACCTCCGGCGCGCCAGTGGGGCGACCGTGGTCGCGGGCCGGATCCTCGATGCCCTGCGGGTCCCCTTCGTCGTCGACGGAAAAGAGGTGCTGGCCGCGGCCAGCATCGGCATCACCATCGCCGAGACGACGAGCGGTGACGCCGACGACCTCCTGCGCAACGCCGATGTGGCGATGTACACGGCCAAGAGCCGCGGCCGCAACCGCTGCGAGCTGTTCAAGCCGAGCATGCACAAGGCCATGCTCGACCGCCTCGACCTCGAGGCCGACCTGCGCCGGGCCGTCGAGCGGGCCGAGTTCGTCCTGCACTACCAGCCCACCGTCAACCTCACCACGGGATGCCTTTCTGGCATGGAGGCGCTCGTCAGGTGGGACTCCCACGGCAGGGGGATGGTCCCCCCCGGCGTCTTCATACCGGTGGCCGAGGACACCGGGCTCATCGTGCCGCTCGGCGCGTGGGTGCTCGAGCAGGCCTGCCGCCAGGCCGTGCTGTGGGACCTCGAGTTCGATGGCGAGGGTCCTGAGACGATGAGCGTGAACCTGTCTGCCCGCCAGCTCCAAGACGACGGGCTCGTGCCCGAGGTCGCCCGCATCCTCGCCACCACGGGGATCGAGCCGCACCGGGTCGTCCTCGAGATCACCGAGTCGGCAGTGATGAGCGATGCCGAGGCGATGGTGGCCCGACTCCACGAGCTCAAGTCGCTGGGCGTGCGCCTGGCCATCGACGACTTTGGCACCGGCTATTCGTCGATGAGCTACCTGTGCAGCTTCCCCATCGACATCTTGAAGATCGACCGCTCGTTCGTGCACGGGGTGCGCAGCGAGCCCCAAAAAACCGGGATCGTGCGCATGATCGTGGAGCTGGGCCGCATCCTGCACCTCCAGACGATTGCCGAGGGGATCGAGCTCGACGAGGAGCTGGAGGAGCTGCGGGCGCTGCAGTGCGATCTCGGTCAGGGGTTCTGGTTCGCCCGGCCGCTGCCGGTGGAGGCGGCCAGCCATCTGCTCGCCAATCAGGCTGCGGCCCGCCGCCGGGGTGAGTTCGCCCTGCTGCCGGCGGCCGCTTCGGCGTCATGAGCCTGCCCCACGACCCGGCCGCCCGGTCGCGGAAGACCGGGGGTAACGTCGCGCTCGACATGAGCGGGCAGGCGGATGAGCACGACGATTTCGGCATCTCCTCGGCCAAGACGTCGTCGGGGCTGCGGATGGTGCGGCCCACCGGCGAGCTCGACGTGTACACGGCGCCCCGCCTGGTGAGCTTCGTCGAATCGCTCGCCGCCGAAGGAGTGACCGATGTGTGCCTGGACCTCTCCCAGCTGCGCTTCATCGACTCCCGCGGGCTCGGGTCACTGGTGACGATGACCAGGCGGATGCGAGAGGCCGGAGGGCGCCTCACCGTGGCCGCACCCCGCCCGTCGCTCCAGCGCCTCTTTTCGATAAGCGGGATCGACCAGGTCATCGACATCGTGGAGCTCCCGCCGTACGAACCTCCGGCTTAGCCCGGGGCCGGGGCGGGGTAGTGCCCTGGCATGCGCATCGTGGTGGTGGGCGGCTCGGGCAACGTGGGCACGAGCGTCCTGCGGGCGCTCGACGCCGACCCTGCGGTGAAGTCGCTCGTCGGGGTGGCCCGCCGGCGCCCGGAGTTCGCCCTCCCCAAGCTGGAGTGGTCGCCGGCCGACATCCGCACCGCCGACCTGGCCAGCGTCTTCAGGGGCGCCGACGTGGTCATCCACCTGGCGTGGGTGATCCAACCGTCCCACGACCTGGCGGGGCTGCACTCGACCAACGTCGGCGGGAGCCAGCGGCTGTTCGACGCGGTCGTCGAGGCCGGCGTGCCTTCGCTGGTGTACGCCTCATCAGTGGGCGCCTATTCGCCTGGTCCCAAGGACCGGCCGGTGGACGAGTCGTGGCCCACCGACGGCATCGCCAGTTCGTTCTACAGCCGCCACAAAGCAGCGACCGAGCGCCAGCTCGACCGGCTCGAAGCACGGCATCGCGAGGTGCGGGTGGTACGGCTCCGCAAGGCGCTCATCTTCAAAGGTGAGGCGGGATCGGGCGTGCGGCGGCTCTTTCTGGGCTCGCTGCTACCCGTCCAGGTGCTGCGCCCGGCGTTCATCCCGCTGGTGCCCCGGACTCCGGGGTTGCGGTTCCAAGCCGTGCACACCGACGACGTGGCAGAGGCCTACCGGCTCGCTGCCCTGGGCACCGTGCGGGGGGCCTTCAACATCGCCGCCGATCCCGTCCTCGACCCTGACACCCTGGCTCAGCTGCTGTCGGCCCGCCCCGTGCCCGTGCCCGCCGGGGTACTTCGGGCTGCGGCGGCGCTGAGCTGGCGGGTGGGGCTGCAGCCGACGCCGGCGGGGTGGGTCGACCTCGCGCTGCAGGTTCCCATCCTCGACACGACCCGGGCCCGGGTCGAGCTCGGCTGGACCCCCCGCCGTTCCGCCGGCGAGGCGCTGCTCGAGCTGCTCGATGGGCTCCGCCAGGGCGCCGGCGTCGACACGCCTCCCCTCGAACCGTGGCGGGGCGCGTCGGCCGAGACCCGGGCTGCGCTGCGGGCCATCGCCGCAGAGCGGGGGGCAGCATGAGGCGGTTCGTTCCAGACTTCTAGACGGAGGTTTCTTCGATGCCGACCAACGTGAGCAAGGGCGACCACGGCACCGCCGACTCGGGCAGCAAGGAGGCCGGCGGGCAGAAGGCCACGTACGGCTCAGCCGTGTCGCCGGAGGTGGCGGCCGACCAGGCCGACGTCATCATCGGCGAGGGTGACCCGACCGCCGAGGATGCCGATGCCGTCGCCGGCGAGCCTCCTGACGCCTGAACAGGGCATATGAACTGAGGTTCTAGTCGCGAAGAGGTAGTAAACCCGAGCCAGTGCCGCTACACTGAGCGACATCAGTTGGACATTCCTCACGAACCACGCGCGGGTGTTGCTGTGCCTCTCCCGGGAGCCCAACTTCCGGCTCCGTGACATTGCGGTCTGTGCCGGCATTACCGAGCGCGCCGCGCACCGGATCGTGTCCGAGCTGTGCGAGGCCGGCTACCTCACCAGGCACCGCTTGGGCGCCCGCAACTACTACGAGGTGCACCTGGAGCGGCCCCTCCGCCACCCCTACGAGCAGGGGGCTCAGGTGGGCGACGTGCTCGGGCCGCTTCTGAAGAGGCCCAGCCCGCCGGAGTGAGCCGGCGCCCGCCGAGGGCGCTTCGCCTAGACTGACCGGGCTGCGTGCCGGATGCTGCTCTGGCCGGCGTGGTCGGCAAAGGGTGGGCGGTGCAGGCATGTGGGCGGCCGAGGTGGGGGCCCAGGAGGAAGAACGCAACTGAACAAACTGCGCTCGTAGCTCAACGGATAGAGCATCTGACTACGGATCAGAAGGTTGGGGGTTCGAATCCCTCCGAGCGCGCTGAGTAAGTGCTGGTGATGGGATTGCGGCGCTGGGGCCAGTACGTCGAGCACGAGGGGCTGGTCACAGAATGGTCACAGGAATGGCGACGCCAAGTTGTACGGGCCTCGGTTCAGGTCGGCCAGCACCACCCTGGGGGCACCCCCAACAGCTCGAGGCACTCGCCCAACAGCCGCAGGCTGTTAGGCGTCTTTGATCGGGGACGCGCACGAAGCGCCACCGGCTTCGCAGGCC
>JAHWJQ010000152.1 GCA_019348305.1 Actinomycetota bacterium | reverse complement strand
GGTCTGCACCATCGCCCCTGGGACCTTCGACACGCCGCTACTCGGCCTGCTCCCGGCTGGATCGAAGGAGGCGCTGGCTGCCGGCGTCCCGTTCCCCAGCCGGCTGGGCCAGCCCGAAGAGTTCGCCCTGCTCGTGGCCCACATCGTGGAGAACCCCTATCTCAACGGCGAGACCATCCGCCTCGACGGCGCCCTCAGGATGCCGCCAAAGTGAAGCGGCGCACCTCCAGGCGCCCGTCTCTCACCCGCACCTCATAGACCGGCTGGGGCAGCGCAGCAGGGCCTCGCTCGACTTCGCCGTCGTCGAGGCGGAAGACGCTGCCGTGCCAGGGGCAGCTCACGCACCCACCGCTCACCTCGCCCTCGTGGAGCGGCCCCCCCCGATGGGTGCAGCGGTTGGCCAGGCCGTAGATCCGCTCTCCCTCCTGCATCACGAGCACCGCCACACCGGCGGCGTCCACGAGCAACGGGCGACCGGGGGCGAGCTGGTCGGCCGATCCCACCGCCGTCCAGTCCTGCGGCCCCTCTTCGAAGGCGGTGTTGTCGACCCCGACGCCCAAGGCGCTGATGAGGTGGCCGCCGAGGTAGCCGCCCACGGTGGCGGCGGCGCCGCCGGCTACGCCGAGCGCCACCCCGGTGGTGCGGTGGCCGCGGCGACGGGCGATCCAGGAGGCCGTGTAGCAGGCGAGGGCCACCGAGTTGGCCAGCGCGTGGACCACTCCCACCCGCTTCTCACCGCCGGTCGTGTCCGCCCAGTCCGACAGGCCGCTGGCGGCGGTGGGGACCGCGGCCACCACGCCCCAGCCCACCAGCCGGCGGGCGGCGGCGTCGCTCTCGTGCCCGCCCACGAAGTCGAGCACGAAGGCGCTCGTCCAGAACCCGATGGGCAGGTCGGTCAGCATGGGGTGCAACGCGTGGCCCAGCCAGGTGCCCGACAGAGCGTCCTTGAAGGGGCCCGGGGGCAAGAGCTTGCCCACCACGCCGGCAACCGCATCACCAGGGGCATCGAGGACCTCTGCTGACTCGACCACCTCGGGCAGGCGCCTGAGCCTCATGGGGCGACGCTATCGCCCCGGTGGCATAGAGGGGCCCGCGCCCGGGTAACGGCGCGGCATGCCAAAGTCGAAGGGCAAAGCCGCCAGCAAGAAGACGAAGAAGAAGGGCGACAAGGCGCCGAGGAGCGGGCTCGACGAGCTGCTGGGCGTCATGGTTGCGGCAGTGGCCATGGTCGCCGCCGCCGGCGCTGCCGTGGGACGGTCGGCACGCCTGCACCTCGCGCCTGCTGCTGCGGCGTCCGGCTCCGCGCCGCATCCGGTCGTGCCCGTCCGCCCGTTGCCGGCCCACCCGCCGAAGGGGATCAAGGCCAAGCTGCGCGCTCTCGGTGACCGCTGGCCGGTCCTCGGCCGGGTGCTCGACGTGCAGGAGCGCTACAGCGACCTCAACGGCAACAACATGGCGGCTGCGGTCACCTTCCAGGCCTTCGTCTCATTGCTCCCGCTGCTGCTGGTGGCTGTCGCCGTCGTCGGTTTCGTGGCCGGCCAGGGCGTCGACGTCGCCGGGCGGGTGATCAGCGAGCTCGGCCTCACCGGCGACGCCAAGGACGCCGTCACCGATGCCGTCAATGCGGCCAAGGGGAGCAAGAGAGTGGCGGGACCCATCGGCATCATCAGTCTGCTGTGGTCAGGGCTCGGGTTGGTCAACGCCCTCCAGTACGCCTACAACCAGGTGTGGCAGGTCGAGGCTCGGGGCCTCAAGGACAAGGCGGTGGGGATGCTGTGGCTGGGAGGAGCGGTGGTGCTCTTCGTGGGAGCGGCCGCAGTCACGACCGCGCTGCAGTGGCTGCCAGCTGCGGTGCGGCCCTTGGCTGTGGTCGTGGGGCTGGCGGTCAACTTCGCCATGTGGGTCTGGACGGCCAAGATCCTGCCCAACACCGACCTGCCGTGGCGGGCGGTGATCCCCGGCTCGATCCTGGCCGCCGTCGGCTTCGAGGTGCTCAAGGTGGTGGGCGCGATCTACGTCCCCCGGGCGGTTGCCTCGTCCTCGCAGCTCTATGGGGCGCTGGGGATCGTCGTCGCCATCCTGGCGTGGCTGTTCTTCTTCGGTCGCCTCATCGTCTATTCAGCCGTCGTCAACGTCGTGTTGTGGGAGAAGAAGGTGGGCACGGTGAAGGTGGTCACCGACGTCCCCGCCCAGCCCGGTGCGCTGGCCGGCGAGCAGGTGAGCCGCACGGGGCGCCTGCAGGAGGCCTGAGGGGTTCCGCTCCCAGAACGAGTTGCTGGTGGCGATCACGTCCGCTCCCAGTCCTTCCAGACCGGGTCGTAGCCGGCGGCCCGCAGCACGCCGGCCATCTCGGCCGCCGAGCGGCCGTCGCTGATCTCGAACTGGGGCTCGGCTTCGCTGGGGGCGGCGTACCCGCCCGGTTCGGTGTGCGACCCGGCCGACATGTGGGTGACACCGAGGCGCACCAGGGCGTCGCGCAACTCCGGCGACTCCCGGGTCGACAGGCTGATGCCGACGTCGGGCAGCACGAGGCGCAGGGCGCAAAGCAGCTGGACGAAGTGGGCGTCGTCCACCGGGTCGGCCGGCTCGAACCCGCCGGCGGCAGGGCGGAGGCGGGGCACCGACAGCGACACCTCGCAGCGCCACCAGCGCCGCATCAGGGCCTGCGCGTGGGCCGCTAGAGCAAGTGCCTCCGACCTCCAGTCGTGATGGAGGCCGAGCAGCGCCCCGATGCCGAGCCTGCGCATGCCCGCTGCCGCCCCCCGGTCGGGAGCTGCCAACCGCCAGTCGTAGTTGCGCTTCTTGCCCTTGAGGTGGGCCTTGGCATAGGTCTCGCGGTCGTAGGTCTCCTGGTACACCACCAGCCCGTCGCATCCCGCTTCGACGAGGCGGCGGTAGGTGTCGGTGTCCCACACCTGGACCTCGACGGCGATCGAGGGGATGTGTGGCGCGAGCACCTTCACGCACTCGACCAGGTAGTCCTTGCCCACGATGCGGGCATGCTCGCCGGCGACCAGCAACAGGTGGCGGAATCCCTGCGAGCGCAGCACGAGCGCCTCCGCCAACAGCTCGTCGGGGCTCAACGTCCGCCGGGCGATCTGGTTCTGAGCCGAGAAGCCGCAGTAGGTGCAGACGGAGACGCACTCGTTGGACAGATAGAGCGGGGCGAAGAGATGGATCGTGCGGCCGAAGCGTCGGATGGTTGTCTCGTGGGCGCGGCGGGCCATCTCCTCCAAGCGCAGCGCGGCGAGGGGCGAGAGCAACGCGGCGAAGTCGGCGAGGTCACGCCGGCCGTTGCGCCCGCCCGTCAGCGCCCGCTCGACCTGCCGGTCGGTGGCCGAGCCCACCAGCCGGCGCAGCGCCAACAGGTCGGTACCCGCCACGTCGGCGGCCGCCGTGCCCGGCCGTGGCCCACCAGGGCGCGATTCCAGTTCTACGGCGACGGAGGTCACGCCAGGAAGCCGGTGAGCGGCGAGGACGCCGCCGCCTCGCGGCCCGCCACTGCCAATCCGGCCCGAAAACCGGCTCGTCCGGCCTCCACGGCGAGGCGGAACGCGCCGGCCATGGCGGCAGGGTCGCCGGCGGTGCCGATGGCGGTGTTGACCAGCACGGCGTCGGCCCCCAGCTCCATGGCCTCCGCGGCCTGGCTCGGGGCGCCGATGCCGGCGTCGACCACCACGGGCACCAGCGACTGCTCGACGATGATCTCCAGGGCCGCCTTGGTGCGCAGGCCCTGGTTCGAGCCGATCCACGAGCCAAGGGGCATCACCGTCGCGCAGCCCACCTCCTCGAGCCGCTTGCACAGCACGGGATCGGCGTTCACGTAGGGGAGCACGGTGAAGCCCTCACGGCACAGGATCTCGGCCGCCCGCAGGGTTTCCACGGGGTCGGGCAGGAGGTAACGGGGATCGGGGGTCACCTCCAACTTGATCCACTCGGGTAGCCCCGCGGCGCGGGCCAGCCGCGCCAAGCGGACGGCTTCGTCGGCGTCGACGGCGCCGCTGGTGTTGGTCAGCAACAGGACCCGGTCGGAGTCGATGGCATCGAGGATGTCCTCGTCGGCCGAAGGGTCGACCCGGCGCAGGGCGACCGTCACCATCTCCGTCCCGCTCGCTTCGATGGCCAGGCGCAGGGCGGCCGGCGACGGGAACTTGCCCGTGCCGAGGAAGAGCCGTGAGTTGAACTGCCGTCCGGCGATGGTCAGCGAATCCTGCATGGTTGGCTCCCTTGGGCCTGCATTACCAGGCCGGTTGTCCGAAGGGTCGTGGGCGGCCTGCCCACCTCTCAGCCCGTGGCCACGGGCTCCCCTGCCTGCTGCGATGGTAGTGGGGCGGCCGGCGCCACCGCGGGCTACTTGGTGTAACGCGACTGAAATACGAAAGACTGCAGGCGGACGGCGCGGCGTACCGACCGACCGAGGAGCGTTCGTGGCAGACAACGAAGCGATGGCAACGGCGGCGACCAGTCCGGAAGTCGTCGTCATCGGCGCCGGCCCGGCCGGCCTCACCGCGGCGTTCCAACTGGGCAAGCGCGGGGTGGCCTGCACCGTTCTCGAGGCCGACTCCGTGGTCGGCGGCATCTCCCGGACGGCCGAGCGCGACGGCTGGCGCTTCGACATCGGAGGTCACCGCTTCTTCACCAAGGTGGCGGCGGTGGAGGCGGTGTGGCACGAGATCCTCTCCGACGACGACTTCCTCACCCGCCCCCGGATGAGCCGCATCTACTACAACGGCAAGTTCTTCGACTACCCGCTCAAGGCGTTCAACGCTCTGGCCGGGCTCGGCATCTTCGAGGCCCTGCTCTGCGTCTCGTCCTACCTGTGGGCCCGGGTGCGCCCGCCCAAGGACCAGTCGACCTTCGAAGGCTGGGTCGCCGCCCGCTTCGGGTACCGCCTCTACCGGATCTTCTTCAAGACCTACACCGAGAAGGTGTGGGGCGTGCCGTGTACCGAGATCCGCGCCGAGTGGGCCGCCCAGCGCATCAAGGGCCTCTCGTTCGTCTCCGCCGCGAAGTCGGCGTTCTTCGGCAACAAGGGCAACAAGATCAAGTCGCTGATCTCCGAGTTCCACTACCCCCGCTTCGGCCCGGGCCAGATGTGGGAGACGATGTGCGACGAGATCATCGCCCTCGGCGGCGAGGTCCGGATGAACACGCCGGTCGAGCAGATCGAGACGCTCGACGGCCGCGTCCTGGCCATCCACGCCGGCGGCGAGCGCATCGAGTGCTCCGAGGTCATCTCCTCGCTGGCGCTGCGCGACACGGTCCGCCTGAGCT
>JAHWJQ010000151.1 GCA_019348305.1 Actinomycetota bacterium | reverse complement strand
ACCAAGTTGGTCCCCTTCGGGGCGTTCGTCCAGGTGGGGGAGGGCATCGAGGGGCTCGTCCACATCTCGGAGATGGCGGCCCACCACGTCGACCTGCCCGAGCAGGTTGTCACCCCGGGCGAGGAGCTGTGGGTCAAGATCATCGACCTCGACCTGCAGCGCCGCCGCATCAGCCTGTCGATCAAGCAGGCGGCCGAGGGCGGCGAGGTGGCGGCTGAGTTCCGCGAGCACTTCGGGGAGCACGCCTTCGACGACGAGGGCAAGTACATCGGGTCCATCGACTACGCCCAGTTCGAGCCCGAGACGGAGTCCCAGGCTGCCTGGGCCGACCTCGCCGAGGAGTACGTGGCGCCGGCCGAGGGCGACGGTGGCGCCGCCGGGCGGCCCGCCGGCGACGGGGACGCGCCGCAGTAGGTCCGCGTCATTCTGGGGATGTCAGCGCACCTGTGCGGTGCGCAAACAACCACAGAAGCAGGTCAGCGGATCAACCGGATCTGGCGGGTCAGACGGCCTGTGGCCCGCCCTGCGGCCGGCAGCAGGGTGAAATTCTTTGGCCCCTCGAGGCGAACGCGCCCGGCTACCACCTGAGCGGGCACTGTCGTGCTGCTGGAGACGCTGCGGGTGGCCAGTACGAAGGTCGCATTGGGGGCGAAGAGGGTGCCTTCCACCAGGATGAAGTCCTGAGTCCCGAGCCGCATGCTGCTCGCCGATTCCGTCCAGAGGAGGAGGTCTTCGAACGCTCCGGCCAAGGGGGCCGTCCAGATGAGTAGACCGTCGGGCGCGGCGTCGGGATCCTGCGGCACCACGACGGCGCCCGTCGAGTAGACGAAGGCGCGGGTGAGCACGACGCGCCCCTTCGGTTCCTTCGTGAGATCGCCACTGCGGAGGAAGGCCACCCCGTCCTGGAGAGGTACGCCCACCGCTCCGCAGGACGTGTCGTTGAGGGCCAGGCAGCCGGTGTCGCGTACGACCACCCCTCCAGCGAAGACCACGCTCGTCGCGGAGAACGTGACGGAGTTGCCGATGTCGAGCAGCGGGCAATCGACGAAGGTGTTGCCCGTGAACAGGACGGGGGGGTCGGCGGGGCCGAGTGCGCAGGGCCCGGTGTACACGCTGTAGCCCGCCGGAGAACCGGGCCCTTGCAACGCCGTCTCGAGCTGGTCGACGTGGTTGGTTCCCGCCGCGCAGGTGGACAGGGCGCAGTTGTAGCGGTTGCCGACGATGCCGGGCCCGGTGCGACTGAGCGTCGGGGTGGGCATCGGCGAGAGCCGGCCACCCGCCACCGCTGCCGGGTCGTAGGCCCGGGCGAAGTTGGCGCCCGACAGGGCGAAGGAGGCGATCACGCCGGGGGTGGCACTGAAGTCCAGGGCGCGGATCCGGCCGGGATCACCGGGGGCTATGGCAAAGCCGGACGCGCAGGTGGAAGCGTCGGAGTCCACTGCGGCCACTCCGGGCTGGCCCACCGCCCCGATGTCGAGGGAGCCACCTTCCGGGCTCGACGACAGGCCGTCGCAGCCGGTCCGTTCGAGCGCGACGACGGCAGGTATCTCCGGAGACGAGGTGATTGTGGCGCGAGCGACGCTGTGAACGTCGGTGGTGCCGCTGGCGCTGCCCATGAGGTCGCCGAAGAGGAACTGGCGGATGCGAACGACGCGCACCGCCAGCCGCTCACACGACGCCCCGTCACGGCTGGGCTCCAGCGCCTGAGGGATGTCGCCGCCCTGCGCCTCGGCTGCCATGAGTGGAGACGTGTCGGGCACCGGGTGGGTGATCTCGACCGTCAGGGGCCCCAGCGTGCCTGAAGCGGTGCGCGCCCCCAGCAGGGAAGAGCAGCTGGTGGTGGACGGGAAGGTGGCGTCGCAGTCCGGCGGGGCCGCCGCCCCGGGGGCCTCCGACCGGTTGGCCACGACGTAGCCCCACGCGGCGCGGCAGGCAGCCGCGTAACTCGTGGCGTCGCCGGGATCGAGCTCGACCATCCCGGCCGTGGCCGCGAGGTCGACCGCAGTCCGGTCGATCCTGCGGCCCTGGCGCAGCGCGGCGATGTCGAGGACGAGAGCGGCCATGGTGAACAACACCACCGCCAACAGGGCATACAGGACGAGGTACGCGCCCTGTTCTGTGTCGTTGGCGGCTGCGCCGCGCCCGCCCGGGGCCCCAACCCCGGGCTCCTCCGGAGCATGGGGGCCCCTGCCCCATGCCCGGCCGTGCCTGGCGGCTGCGCCGCTCCCGGCTGGGGCCATGGCTACAGCGCCTCGAAGCGGGCTACCGCGTGGGAGGTGAGATCGATGTTGCGGCTGAACACCAGTGCCTCGAGCCGCGAGGTGCGCCTCCCCACCACCTGCACCCGGGTCTCGCCGACCCTCCCGTCGGCGGAGATGCAGGGATTGTTGTCGAAGATGACCGTGGTGCCGGTCTGTTGGCGCCGGCGGGCCGTCCCAGAGCTCGTCACGTGGGCGACGCAGACCATCTGGCCGGGGCGATCGGCGGCCAGCTCACCGTCGCTGCTGGCGATGGTGACACCGGCAACCCTGGTCAACCAGGTGTCCACTGGCAGGGCAGCGGTGATGGGCAGGGTCGCACCGTAGCGGGCTCCTTCCCGAGCCCCCTGCCCCACTGACAGCTTGCGGCTGTAGGTGAGCCCCCCCGTCAGCATGCCGAGCAGGAGCATCATGAACACGGGCAGAACCAAGGTGAACTCGACAAGCGAAGCCCCCGTCTGGTCGCCGCTGCGCGCCAAAAGGCGAAGGGAGCCGGCCCTTCTCACGCTGGTCCTATCGGGCGTTGGTGGGGAGTTCTGAACCGTGCCACTAATCTTTCAACAGGAGATGCTTGCCTTGCTCCTTTTGTCAGCCGATGCTTAGTCGTACTGGAGGGGCCGCTTCAGGGCGGGGCCAAGCGGAAAAGAGGACGCAGGGGTCGTGGGATCACGTCGAACACTGTTCGTGGTGGTGGCTGTCGTTCTGGCCGCCCTCGCAGCAGGCACGACGTTCTTGTACGTCCGGGGGATCGAGTCCCGGGCGTTCAACGGTGCAGAGCTGGTGGAGGTATTCGTCGTTGCGAAGGGCGTTCCCAAGGGACTCCCTGGTGAGCAGGCCATGGGGGACTTCGTGAAGGCCAGCCGGATCCCCCGCAAGTTCCGACCCGCCACCGCCCTTACCGACCCGACCACCATCAACGGCAAGGTGGCGGTGACCGACCTCTCGGTGAACACCGTGCTCGTAGAGGGTCAGTTCGTCGATCCCCGTCAGGCGCAGGTGACCTTCTCCCAGAAGATCCCGGCGGGCCAGGTTGCCATCACCGTCTCGGTCGACCAGGTGCGCGGGGTGGCGGGGCTGCTCGTGCCCGGCGACAAGGTCAACATCCTCGTCGCCGACGGTGCCACCCAGCGGGTCCTGTTCCAGAACGTCGATGTCATCGCCATCGGAACGACCGCCGCGCCCCAGGCCGGGGAGACCGCGGCGGTGGCGAACCCGGGCAGCGGGCTGATCACCTTCGCCGTGCCCCCGGAGGCGGCATCGCGCATCGCCTTCGCCACCCAGCAGGGCGGCGGCATCTACCTCACCCTCGTGCCCCTCGACAACCAGCCCTCCCCCGTCCCTCCCGTCAACGCCGGCAACCTCTTCGCCGGCGGACTCACGCCGAGCTGACGGACGGTGGCCAATCCCTCGCCCTTGGATCTCCCGGTGCCCGCCTTCTCGGTCGCTGTCGTCGACGAAGACCCCAAGCTGCGCACTCGCCTCGCCATGCAGCTGGGTGAGGCGGCGCGGGCGGCGGCGTTCGCCGGGTTGGAGGCGGTGGACCAGAAGCTGCCGGCTCGGTCGCCGCTGGTACTCGTCGTCGGCCCCTCCTTCGCCACGCCGGCGGCCATGGGCGAGGTCACCCGCCTCACCCGGGCCCGCCCCGAGGTGAGCGCGGTGATGGTGGTGCACGAGCTGTCGACGGAGATCCTCCAGGCCGCCATCCGGGCCGGGATCAGCGACGTGATCGCGCTGCCGGCCGAGCCGGGCCAGCTGCGCGAGGCGGTGGAACGGGCCGCCCAGCACCTCAACACGATCGCACCCCCGGCCCCCGCCGCCCCCCCCACGGTGGCCGACGATGGCAGCTCGAGGGGGCGCATCGTCACCGTGTTCTCCACCAAGGGGGGGGCCGGAAAGTCGTTCGTGGCCACCAATCTCGCGGTGGCGCTGACTCGCCGCAGCAGCCGTCCTGTGGTGCTGGTCGACGCCGACCTGCAGTTCGGAGACGTCGCCGTCATGCTCGGGCTCGTACCCACCCACACGGTGATCGACGCGGTGAACCAGATCGACCAGCTCGATGCCACCCTGCTCCAGAGCCTGCTCATCAAGCACGAGCCGAGCGGCCTGCAGGTGCTGGCCGCCCCCATCGAGCCGGCATTTGCCGAGTCGGTGACACTGGCTCACGTGCGCAGGATCCTCGACGTCCTCACCTCGTTCGCCTCCCACGTGGTCATCGACACGCCGGCATCCTTCAACGACGTCGTGCTCGGCATCCTCGAACAGACCGACGACATCGTCCTCATGGCCGGGATGGACATCCCGAACATCAAGAACACCAAGATCGGGCTGCAGACCCTGCGCCTCCTCCACGTGCCGGCGTCCAAGGTGAAGCTGACCCTGAACCGTGCGAACTCGAAGGTGAAGCTCGACATCGCCGACGTCGAGCGGACTCTTCAGCTCAAGGCCGACTGCCTCATCCCGAGCGACATCGGTGTGCCGCAATCGATCAACAAGGGCGTCCCCATCGTGCTCGACGCCCCCCGTTCGAGCGTGGCCCGCAGCATCGACCGGCTGGCCGAGCTGTTCCCGGCACCCGCCGTGAACCAGCGCGCCCGATAGCGCGAATACCGGGCGATGTCGCTCTACAAGCGCCTGCAGGACGCCCAGGGCATTGCTTCCCCGTCGGGGCGCAACCCCCTGCTCGACGACCTGCGCCAGAAAATCCACGCCCAGCTCATCGACGAGCTGGGGGCCGTGCTCTACGACAAGCGGCTGTCGGAGGACGACCTGCGCAAGCGCGTCCAGGACCAGCTCCAGATGGTCCTGCTCCGTGAGACGGCGGCCCTCACCGCGGCCGATCGGTCCGTTCTCGTCAGGGACGTCTCCGACGACATCCTCGGCTACGGGCCGATCGACAAGTACCTCCACGACCCCACCGTCACCGAGGTCATGGTCAACGGCCCCAACCGGGTCTTCGTCGAACGCGGCGGCAAGATCGTGGCCACCGGCACCACCTTCATCGACGAGAGCCACCTCCGGCGGATCATCGACAAGATCGTCGGCCAGATCGGCCGGCGTATCGACGAGTCC
>JAHWJQ010000150.1 GCA_019348305.1 Actinomycetota bacterium | reverse complement strand
CCGGGGGCAGCCAGGGCCTCGACGAATTGCACCATCGCGTCGCTCGGCGGGATGGTCAGGTTTGCCGGGGTCATCTCCCGCCACTGCGGTAGTCGCTCTTCCCACAGCTCCGCATGCCACGCGTGGTGCAATGAGTGGGGCCCGAGCCGGAGCTTGACGTCGAGCTGGGGGACGCTGCCCACCCAGCCGCCGAGGACCTCGAAGAGTCGCATCTCGAGCCAGCGGTAGTGGCCCAGCCGCCGGGCAGCCTCTTCGAGCGAGAGCGGCGCGGGCTCCGGGCCCACCATGGAGAGTCCTCAGCCCCGGTAGCCGTTGGTGATCGGCATGCGGCGGTCGCGCCCGAACGCCTTGGCCGTCACCCGTACCCCAACCGGGGCTTGGCGGCGCTTCCACTCCGAGATGTCGATGAGCCGGGTGATGCTGCGTACGAGCTCGGGGTCGTGCCCCGCCTCGATGAGGTCCTCAGCCGTCTGGTCGCCCTCCACGTAGGCCATCACGATGGGGTCGAGCACCTCATAGGGCGGCAGTGATTGGTCGTCTCGCTGGCCGGGCCGAAGCTCCGCCGACGGCGGCTTCTCGAGCACCGACTGGGGGATCAGGTGGTGGCCGGCCGACCGGTTGCGGGCCCGGGCCAGCTCGTACACCGAGGTCTTGGCCACGTCCTTTATGACCGCGAACCCACCCGCCATGTCGACGCCGTAGACCGTCGTGTAGCCGACGGCCAGCTCGCTCTTGTTGCCGCAGATGAGCACCAGCCAGCTGCGGAACTTGTTGGCCAGGGCCATGAGCAGCGCGGCCCGGATGCGCCCCTGGAGGTTCTCCTCGGTGATGTCCTCCTCGAGCCCGGCGAACGACGGCGCCAGCAGCTCGACCATGGTCGCCTGGGCCGCCTCGATGGGGATGGTGCGCAGGTCGATACCCAGGTTGGCCGCCAGCTTCTCGGCGTCGGTGATGGAGCCCTCGGTCGAGTACTGCGAAGGCAGGGCCACCGCGTGCACTCGCTCGGACCCGACCGCGTCGACGGCGATCACGGCCACCAGCGACGAGTCGATGCCTCCGGACAGGCCGAAGACGACGTCAGTGAAACCGTTCTTGCGCACGTAGTCCCGGGTACCGAGGACAAGCGCCTGGTACACCTCGTCCGTCCCGGCCAGCGGCGGCGCCACCGTGGCGGGGCAGCGGTCCTTTTGTGAGCGGGCGGCCTCGCTGACCACCACCACCGGCAACGCCTCCACAGCAGCGCGGCCGCGGGGGTCGAGCAGGCGCTTGCGGAACACCGGCTGGACCTCGACGTCGACGATGAGCACCGCCTCTTCGAACTGGGGAGCGGAGGCGACCAGCCGCCCAGTGGCATCGAAGACGGCAGAGGCGCCGTCGAAGACCAACTCGTCCTGCCCGCCTACCTGGTTCACGTACACCAACCCGCAGGACGCGTCCGTGGCCCGGGTGGCCAGCATCCGCTCCCGCTCGGCAACGCGGCCGGCGTAGTACGGAGAGGCGTTGATGTTGAGGATGAGCTCGGCCCCCCCGGCGGCCTGCTGCGACATCGGCCCAGACGGGCTCCAGATGTCCTCACAGATCGAGATGCCGACCCGGACGCCGCCGATGAGGTAGAGCTGCAACGGCTCGGAGCCGGCGGTGAAGTAGCGCTGTTCGTCGAAGACCGCGTAGTTGGGCAGGAGGCGCTTGCGGTAGACGCCCTTGACCTCACCGCCGGCGCAGACGGCCGCAGCGTTGAACAGGTCGAGGGCGGGGTCGACGAAGCCGATCACCGCCGCGCATGTCGAGGTCCGGCGGGCCAGACGGTGCAGCACCTCTACGTTGTCCTCTACGAACCCCGGCTTGAGGAGCAGGTCCTCTGGTGGGTAACCCGTCACCGCCAGTTCGGGGAACAGCGCCACGTCGGCACCTGCGGCCTCGGCCCGATCGAGGGCATCGAGGATCCGCTGGGCGTTCCCGTCGAGGTCGCCGACCATCGTGTTGAGCTGGCAGGCGGCGATGCGCAGGCGCCCCATCGCCTCAGCGTAGGCGCGGCCGGGCCGGCCCCCCTGGCTCGCCCGACGTGACGGGCGGGGGGCGTAACGTCCGCCCGTGGCCCCCCCGCCGGAGGCGATCTTGGGTGCGGCTGATCCGCACGCCGCCGAAGCTGCCGTCGCTCGCCTGGTGGCCGCCGTGCCGCCCCTGGCTGACCGCTTTGAGGAGGACCGCCGGCTGCGAGCCGCCGTGGTCGCCGTCGTGGGAGCGAGCCGCTCGCTGGCCAGGCTGCTGCGCGGTGATCCCGGGGCTGTCGAGGTGCTCGCCGCCCTCGATCGCCGTCCCGAGCTCGGCGGCGACGCCGGCGTCGAGGAGGTGGTGAGGTGGAAGCGCCGGGAGCTCCTGCGAGTGGCGGCCCGCGACCTCCTCGGCCTCGATGCACTCGAGCAGGTGGGTGAGGCGCTCGCTCGCCTGGCCGATGACGTTCTCCAGGCCGCCGTCCGCCTGGCTGGCCCAGCCGGTGCCGGGCTGGCCGTGGTGGCCATGGGCAAGCTGGGCGCCCGCGAGCTCAACTACGCGAGCGACATCGACGTGGTGTTCGTGGGCCAGGGCGACCCGAGGCCGGTGGTCGAGGTAGCGCGCCGGTGCTACCGCGTCGACGTCAACCTGCGCCCGGAGGGCCGGGCCGGGCCCCTCATCCGCACGCTCGCCTCCTATGAGGCCTATTGGGACCGGTGGGCCCAGCCGTGGGAGTTCCAGGCGCTCCTCAAGGCGCGGCCGGTGGCGACGAGGTCGGCGCCAGGTTTGCCGCGGCGGCCGGCGAGAGGGTGTGGGAACGCCCGTTCGGCGCCGAACAGCTCCACGCAGTGCGGTCGATGAAGGCCAGGGTCGAGTCGCAGGTGAGCAGGCGGGGCCTAGCCGACCGGGAGCTGAAGACCGGCCGGGGTGGCATCCGCGACATCGAGTTCGCGGTGCAGCTCCTGCAGCTGGTGCACGGCGGCCAGGACCCCGCCCTGCGGCTGCCGGCGACACTCCGGGCGCTGGCCGAGCTGTCGTCGGCGGGCTACATCCACCCCGGCGACGGTGCGACCTTGGATGCCGGGTACCGCTTCTTGCGGGCCGCCGAGCACCGGCTCCAGCTGGTGGAGGAACAGCCGGTGCGGGCCGTGCCGTCCGACCCCGCGGCGCGGGCCCATCTCGCGAGGACCATGGGCTACCGCGACGCAGACGCCACCGGTCGCTCGCCGCTCCAGCAGTTCGAGGACGACCTCAGGGCCCAGCAGGCCGCGGTGCGGGCGGTGCACCAACGGCTGTACTTCCGCCCACTGCTCGAGGTGTTCGCCGGCGAGGGAGCACCGATCCGATTCCCGGAGGGGGCGGTCGAAGAACGGCTGGTGGCCTTCGGCTTCGCCGACGTCGAGCGGACCCGGGTGGCACTGCGGGAGCTCACCCGCGGCCTCACCCGGTCATCGAGGCTCATGGCCCAGCTGTTGCCACTGCTGTTGCAGTGGCTCTCCGAATCACCTGACCCGGAGGTGGGACTGCTCGGCCTGCGGACGCTGGCCACGGGCAGCCACCGAAGCTCGCGATTGGTGGAGGCCTTCCGTGAGTCGCCGGAGGTGGCGCGGCGGCTCTGTCTCCTCCTGGGGACAGGTCGCCTCCTGCAGCGCCGGCTCGAGCAGCACCCCGAGACGGTCAAGGAGCTGGGCGCCTCCGAGGGGCCGGCGCCCCGCGGGCACCACGAGCTGGCCGAGCACCTGCGCAGCGCTGCCACCCGGCCCGACCCACAGAAATCGTTGCGTCGGGCCAAGGAAGGCGAGGAACTTCGCATCGCTGCCCGCGACGTCCTCGGCCTGGCCGACGGGCAGCAGACGGCGGGGGCGCTGACGGCCCTGGCCGCGGCGGTACTCGACACCGTGGTCGCCCTGGCTCAACCGGAGGTGCCGTTCGCGGTGGTGGCGCTCGGGCGCTTCGGCGGCGCCGAGCTCTCCTATGCCAGCGACCTCGACGTGCTCTTCGTTCACGACGGACGATCCAACAGCGAGGCAGCTTCGGCGGAGGCGACCGCAGAGACCGTGCTCCAGTTCCTGCACGGGACGAGCCCCGCCACCCGTCTGGCCACGGTGGACCCGGGCCTTCGCCCCGAGGGCCGCCAAGGGTCGCTGTCGCGCAGCCTCGACAGCTACGCCGCCTACTACGACCGCTGGGCCCACACCTGGGAGCGCCAGGCCCTGGTGCGGGCCCGAGTGGTCGCGGGGGACCCTTCGGTGGGCCGGCGCTTCCTCGACGTGATCAGGCCCTTCGTGTGGGGCTCGCTGTCCGACGACGAGGAGCGGGAGATCCGGCGGATGAAGGCCCGCATCGAGCGGGAGCGGATCCCGCCGGGTGACGACGCGCAGTTCCACCTCAAGCTCGGGAGAGGGTCGCTGGCCGACGTCGAGTGGACGGTGCAGCTGCTGCAACTCCGCCACTGCGTGGCCGAGCCGTCGACGTTGTCAGCCCTGGCCGAGCTGGAGACGCTCGGGGTGCTGATGCCGGCGGACGCTCGGGTGCTCGAGGAGTCGTACCGGTTCTGCGATCAGGCGAGGAACCGCTGGTACCTCATCCGGGCAGGCGCGTGGCCGGGGTCGGCGGGCCATGCCGGGCCCGGCGATTCGCTGCCACGCCAACCCGAGCAGCTGGCGCGGCTGGCCCGCAGCCTCGGCCTGTCTGCCAGTGAGCTCCGCGAGGAGTACCGACGTGTCACGAGGCGGGCGCGGGCGGTGTGCGAGCGCTTGTTCTACGGGGCGGCCGGTTGACGGGTGCCCCGGCCGCTCAGCGGTGGCGGCGGTCCGGGTAGCGGTCGAGCAGTTCGGGCACCGTCGCCGGCACCGTGAGGGTGGCCAGGCGGCGGCTGAACAGCACCGGGGCCAGCAGAGCCACGCCGGCTGCCGGCGAGAGCAGCGCGATGGCGCCGGCAATGGCGGCCAGGAGCGCCGTCATCCGGCGGAACGGCGCGCGGGAGGTGAACACGGCGGCGCGGGCGAGGCCGAGGAAGCAGGCCGCCGACGCCAGGGCGAGCACGACAGGAGCTGACACGCCTGTCTGATCGGTAGGCCGGCGGGCCGGACTTGAGGGATTTGTCCCTGGTCCTCGCGCCCCAGGTCCGGCCTCAGTTGCGTCGCTACCGCTTCTTGGCTGCCGGGGCCTTCTTCGCTGCAGCGGCCTTCTTGGCCGGCGCTGCCTTCTTGGCCGCCGGCGCGCTCTTCGCCGCCGGGGCTGCCTTCTTCCCCGCCGGCGCGCTCTTCGCCGCCGGGGCTGCCTTCTTGGCCGCCGTGCCCGCCGACGGCCACACGCCCTTGGCCAGCTTCGGCGCTTGGG
>JAHWJQ010000014.1 GCA_019348305.1 Actinomycetota bacterium | reverse complement strand
GTCCAGCTTCAGTTCGCTCGTGTCGCAGAGGGCGGCGACAGGACGGGCTTCTGTTCCCCGCGTGGGATGTGCCAGACGAGCCTGATGAGATCCGGGTCGTAGCCCCTGATGGTCGCTCGGTGCACCTCAATCCGTTCGAACACGGTCGACAGGACGGCTCGCCGCAGCGCCCGGCGAATGCGCACCCGCGTCACCTCGGTGTACTCGGCGTCGACGGCCGCCATGATGCGGGTCACCATTCGCCCTCCCCCCTCGGCGACATCCCGCTCGCCCTCGCGGACGGTCTGCACCGAGCCGATCCCCCGTCGTCCGAGGATGACGAGCAGCTGCTCCCACTTGATGGGCTGGCGGGTCAGGCGGCTCTGGTCGTAGGCGACGATCTCATCGACCTCGCCGGATCGCAGGGCATCGAGCATCGCCAGCCACTGGGGACGTGCCACCGCCGGGTCGGCAGCCGATACGTCGTTGTCGATGAACAACCGAACCTCGCACTGGGGCCAGAGGTCGTTGGCCAGCGCCAAGCAGTCCTGGCGCTGGCGGTTGACGCCGACCTCGAGGCGGCTCGGGTCCTTGCTGATCCGGCAGTACACGGCCACGGTGGGTGTCGTAGGCATGGGCATTCGCCCACGGTGACATGTTCAGTTGGTGGGGACGGCACCCAAGGGGACGCGTGTAGTCGTCGCCGCGATGGCGGCGGAGGCCCTCGAGGAGGTCGACGAGGGCCTGGTGCTCACCATCATCAGGTCCAAGACCGACCAGGAGGGGGCCGGCCGTCAGGTCGGCATCCCCTACGGGTCCAACCGGGAGACATGCCCCGTGCGCTCACTCGACGCCTGGATGCAAGAGGCCCGCATCTCCTCGGGGCCGGTCTTTCTGCCTGTCGATCGCCACGGCCGGCTCGACCCGTCCGGGCGCGGTGCGCTGGCGCCGGTGGCCATCAACCGTCTGGTCAAGTCCTACGCCGCGCGCATCGGGCTGGACCCCGCTCGCTACGGCGCCCACTCACTGCGGGCGGGGCTGGCCACCTCTGCTGCCGACGCCGGCGTGGCTGAGCGGGCGATCATGAACCAGACCGGCCACCGTTCGCTGTCGGTGATGCGGGGCTACATCCGAGGGGGCACGCTGTTCAGGGACAACGCCGCCGCCATGGTCGGTCTGTGGTGGAGACCCTGCCTAGTCTTCTGGAATGGCAAGGCGGCCAAGGTCCCATGGAAGCAAGTCCGTTGTGCTGGGCCACATAGAGGGTGATGGTGGCCAGGTGGACCTGAGCATGGTGGTCCTCTTCGGCGCCGCCACGGCCGTGCTGCTTGCCGCGGTGATGGTCGGCGTCCTCGTTGGCCGAGCGTCCGGTACCGGCAGGCTGGAGGCCGAGGTCCGAGCTGCCTATGCCCAAGAGCACGGCTGCCCCGCGGATGCGGTGTTCGTCCAGACGGTCGGATGTCAGGTCGGCACGGCTCCGACGGAAGACGATCTGGCTGACTGGTTGTGCCAATCGCGCTGGACGGACCAAGGTCTGTCCCGGGCTGCCGCCGGTGACGTCTGCGCAGGAGAAGCGGGTCCTCGAGCGGCAGGCCCGGGGTAGCCCCAGGTGGTGTAGACGTCCGAGGCCCACCGCGCTCACCTGGCGCCTGTTGAAAAGGTCGCTGACCGTGGGCGGCCTCGAGGCGGCGGTGTTAGTCCACAGGCCCCGGGTTGCGCTTCGTGGCGGCGAGGCGGCGTAGCGCCTCGAAGTCAAAGTAGGTCCCGGGGGGGTCGGCATTGAACGCCTCGAACATGCTCGCCAGCCATCGCAGCTGCGACGCAAGCTTCTCCAGTTCCTCGGGCCGAATCGAGGGGTCGGTGTGCTGGCGGAGAAGACCGGCCAAGGCCACCGCCAACACCTCGTCATGAGAAAACCCTTCGCCATGGGCGGCGGCCTCAGCAAAGCGACGGACGGCGCCCTCTTGGTCGGCATCATCGCGGTCGACCTCTGTGAACATGGGCAACACATGGGCCCACCGCCCCAGGCGCTCGGCCACCACTGCGACGTTGTCGCGGTGTCCCCACGTCAACATGTGCAGGTAGGCCCAGGACCAGCCCTGAGGCGGCGAGTCTGGCGCTGCCAACCCGTGTGGCCCCTCGTCGGGTGGCACGAAGAAATACAGCAGAGGGAGGTCGAAGGTCCGAGCGAGGGCGACGAGCTCGTTCGCTGTGAACTGACGCACTCGCTGGCCCGACACCGAGCACTCGACCTGGGAGACGGCGGCTTGGCCCCAATTTGCGCCCGTGAAGCGGGTCAGGCGCTCGGCCACCTCGGCTTGGGAGAGGCCGCGTAGCCGGCGGGCGCGTGCCAGGTTGTGGGCCACGACCTGACTGGCGCTCCACGGTGCCGGCGGGTCCTCGGCGTCGAGTTCGGCCATCCTGGGTCCTTCCGATTCTGGGGAACTTCCCGACGAGCGGTGGAAAGCGCCTGAGCCGGCATGACCGGGAGCGTAGTGATGGGCGGCCGGGACTGGGCGGACCTGGGCGACGCCGGGGACCCCGCGGAGCCCCAACCACCGCCAGCTCGTCGTCGCCACCGAACCTCACAGTGGCTGGGTGACCGGCGCGACGTGGCGACACCGCCCCGCGACCCGGCGGTACACGCGCCGCTCATCGGCGGCAAGCGTCGCGACTAGGGGCGCGACTGGCGCGACCGGGCGACAACCGCCGCGACCGAGGCGACCGAGATCGTGGAAACGAGGACGCAAAGCGCCCGTTGTGGGACATGTGAGGTCGCGTGTAGGTAGCCATGGCGGTCGCGGAAGAAAACTTCCGCGACCAGCCGCTTTGCAACCTCGCCGGCTACCTCCCCGGCTACCTCCCTAGTTCAGCGTTCCTCGCATGAGAACGAGGAGAGGTGATGAGCGGTGGACCCGTCTGTGCTCGCGACTCGACGCCGAGTGGCACCAGACGGCGCGGAGCAAGCAGGGGCGTGCGGCAGTCCAACGCTGGGTCGACGAAGAGCCAGCTCTGGCGGCGGCACGCTCGGCAGAGGACGTACTCGCCCTCTGCCAGCGTCGCGGAGACGCTGGCTCAGGCGACGGCGAGGTCGTGAGGTCGCAGGCTGCCTTGGGGGCTGTGCTGCGGGTCGCGGCCAACGACGAGTTCGCCCAGAGGACGGTGATGCAGGCGATCCTGCCCGGCCTGCTGGCGTTGAGGCGCAGAGCTTCTTACATGGTGGCGTCTCCAGGCAGTCGCTGGGATGGTGAAGACGAGCTCGAGCAGGAGATCGTGACGCTCGCCTACGAGCGGGTCCAGGCGCTGGCAGGAACGACCCAGGCCTGGGCCGCAGAGACGCTGGTCAACCAGACGTGGAGCCGGCTGCGAGCCCTGCACAAAAACGAGCGGCGCTGGCGGGCGCGCAACGTGGCGATGTCCCCGGAATGGGCCGAAGACCTTCCGGAGAGAGTCCAGCACAGTACGGCGGAGCAGCTGGCGCACTTGGTGGTGGACGCTGTCCGGGACGGGACGCTCGCCCTGGAGCCTGCTGGGCTGCTCTACACCTACGGCGTGGTGGGCAATTCGCTGCCGCGGGTGGAGGCGGGGCTGTCGTACAGCCGGCGCAAGGTGAGCCGATCCCTGGCCAGGAGTGCCCGCGTGCTGGCGGACGCGTCGTGAGTGCTGCGCCGGGTGGCAACTCCTCCCAGGGCCTCGACCTGGAGACGTTGCTTTTGTGCGCTGCTGGCGTCGGTCTCGCCTCGGTGTGGGGAGGCGCCCAGATGGCTGCCCTGGTGGCCAACGGGCAGTGGTTGGACGCCGGTGCTGGAGATGCGTTCGGCGCGCTGATCAGGCTCCCCTCCCGCGGGGACTCGCCGGCCACGGCCTGGGGCCCCGAGCTGCAGGCTTCACTGCCGGGACCGACGCTGTACTGGGTCTGCACCGCGGCGGTGCTGGTTGTGGCCATCGGGGTGGCACTTGGGCTGCAGCGCCTCTTCACGAACCACCGGGTTGGTTCCGACAAGCGCCGGCGCTTGGGTGTCGACACCCGGTCGCGCCTGGCCCGCCGGCGGGACCTCAAGCCCCTGATCGTCCGTGGCCCGGTCAGCGGTCGGCTGATCCTCGGCAAGGTCGGCTCCGCCCTGGTGGCGACCGAGGACCGGGCCGCCTCACGCAGTTGGCGTCGATTGGCCCGCCAGGGCGACCGCTCGGCGGTGGCCGTGATCGGGCCCACGCGATGTGGCAAGACGGCCAACACCATCTCGGGCATCCTCGAGTGGGACGGCCCCGCCATCTTGCTCTCGGTCAAGAACGACCTCCTGGGGGCGACCGTCGCCCACCGACGCAAGCTTGGTGAGGTCAAGGTCTTCGATCCCACCCTGGCCACGAAGGTGACCAAGCGGGCGGGGTGGTCACCGCTGCGGGCCGCAGGAACGCCGAGCGGGGCACAGAAGGCGGCCCACGCCCTGGCCAATGCTGCGCCCAAGGGTGGGGCCGAGAACCTGAACTACTTCTCGGCCATGGCCAAGCAGCTGCTGTGGCCGTTGCTCTACACCGCCGCCGTGTCCGGCCGGTCCATGGTCGATGTGGTGCGGTGGGTGCTGACCCAGGACCGCCCCCAAGAGGGCGCTCCCGGGGAGGTGGCGTCGCTGCTTGACGCTGAGCTGGTGAGCGACGACCCGTTGCGGCGGTCCTGGGCGGCGGCGGCCATGACCGGCCTGGTCGGCATCTGGGAGCTGGCCGACCGCACTCGGGGGGACACCTACGGCACAGCCCAGACCGTGGTGGAGCAGTGGCAGGACCCGGACGTCGCCAGCTCGTCGCTGAGCGAGGACATCGACTTGCCGTGGCTGTTGGAGGGGCGCAACACGTTGTACCTGTGCGGGCCGACGCATGAGCAGGAGCGCCTGGGCACGGTGTTCGGCGGGCTGTTGGGCGACCTGCTCCAGCAGGCCTACGAGATCGCCGGCAAATCCGAATCCGGGGTGCTCCCGACCACGTTGGTGGTGATCGACGAGGCCGGCAACACCCCCATGCGCCAGCTGCCCCAGGTGGCCGCCACTTGCGCCGGCATCGGCCTGCTGCTGGTGACCATCTGGCAGTCCAAGGCCCAGATCGACGCCGCCTACGGAACCCT
This sequence comes from Actinomycetota bacterium, assembly GCA_019348305.1. The sequence goes on along the minus strand of JAHWJQ010000014.1, from coordinate 13,126 downwards.
CGCCGACTCGCTGCTGACCAACCACGGCAGCAAGATCATCTTCAGCGGCGTCTCCGATCGGGCCACGCTGGACTACGCCTCGAGCCTGCTCGGCGACGAGGAGGTCCACCAGCGGTCACTGTCGGCCGACCCCTACGGCGGCCACCGCAACATCTCCGAGTCGACCACTCGCACCAACCTCGTGCCCGGGGACGTGCTCCGTCAGATGGAGCCTGGCAACGCCCTGCTGCTTCACGGGACGCTACGCCCGGCTCATCTGGTGGCCCGGCCGTGGTACCGCAAGTGGCGCTGGCGAAGAGTGGCCAAGAAGGCCTGGCACGAGACGGGGCCTGAGCGCCAGGCGACCGCCGCCAACACCGGGGAGGCCGCATGAACGCCAGCCCGTTTGCGACGGAGGAACCCACGTCCGTCGAGGTCAGCGCCAAGGCGCCCGCCGGGGAGGGCGGCCGGCACCAAGGTGTCGACGCGTCGGAACCCAAGCGCAGAGCGAGGACCGTGCGAGCACGGCGTAACTCAGACGATGGCCACGCGCACGGCGATGGCACGGCCATCGACGTCAACGCCATCGTGGCCTACAACCTGCGGGTCATCCGTGAGCGGCACGGCTGGACCCAAGAGGGGGTCGCCGAGCGCCTGGGCCGCCTGACCGGCCACCAGCTTTCGCAGGCGTCGATCTCCGCCATGGAGCGGGGCTTCGACGGCCGGCGGCCGCGACGCTTCGATGCCCACGACTTGTACCTGTTCTCGGTCGTGTTCGCAGTGCCCATCGCCTACTTCTTCATCCCGCCACCCGAGCAGGCCACGGCCGGCCGGGTCTTGGCCGACACCGGCCGGCCGGTGTGGTTGCTCGTCGCCGCATTGCTCGGCCGCGCTGAACAGGTGCTCACCGTCGACGAGCGGCTGCGTCAGTTCGATGTGGACCAGCCCGGGCGCACCGGGGAAGCCCTGGACGCTGTGCTCGGCACCGCCTTTGCGACGCCCAGCTGGGCCGAGGACTACCGCGAGTGGCGAGACCGGCGGCTGGACCAGCTGGGCGACGAATGGGACGAACGGCTGAACGACGCCGCGTCGCTGTTGGCCGACTTCGTCCGGGAGATCCGTGCCCTTCGACCCAAGGCATTCCTCGAACACGACAGCGATGGCAACGGGGACGATCACGCCGTCGTCGGCGTCGAAGACGCTGGCACCAGCTGATGGGGAGCCCGGACAAGCTCGACGAGGCGCACCGCCTGTTGGTGGACGGCGTCGCCGCTCTGGTGAGCGGCGAGGAGTGGCGGGCGATGCTGGAAGCGAGCGCAAGATTCCACAGCTACTCCCCGAACAACGTGCTGTTGCTCATGCTCCAGGGGGCCCAGGGACGAGTGGCCGGCTATCGGACGTGGCAGCGCATTCCCGCCCAGGACGGCGGGATGTGCCAGGTGGCGAAGGGCGCGCGAGGACTTCACATCCTCGCCCCCATGGTTGGCCGGAGGCCGGCCGCCAATCAGGACGAGCCTCCCGAAGCGAAGCCCGCCGCCACGCGCCTGTACGGGTTTCGGGTGGTGTCGGTGTTCGATCAGACCCAGCTGGTCAGCCCCCCCGCCATCGAGGAGGTGGCGCCCAGCCTGCTGGAGGGCCACGGCCCGGCTGGCGTCTATGAGGCTCTGGCCGCCCAGGTGCGAGCCGCAGGCTTCGACATCGCCTGCGATGCCGGTATCGCTCCGGCCAACGGCATGACGGACTACCGCAGCAGGGTGGTCACCATCCGAGAGGGAATGAGCCCGGCGCAGGGGTGCAAGACCATGGCCCACGAGCTGGCCCACGTGCGCCTTCACGACCCGAGCGGGCCGGGAGCGCACCTGGCGCGAGGTGTGAAGGAGATCGAGGCCGAGTCGGTGGCGTGGCTCGTCACCGGCCACGCCGGTCTGGCTGCCGACGGCTACAGCTTTCCCTACGTCGCCCACTGGTCCGCCGGCGACGTTGAGCGGGTCCGGGCGGTCATCGACCGCGCCGTGCCAGCTGCTCGATCGATCACCGCATGCCTCGACGAGGCCTTGGCCCAACCCTTGGCGATGACCAGGGAGGTCGCTGCCAAGGTGCGGGGCGTCGGGGAGGCCAACGAGGTGTCGGTGAGCGCCGCCCTGGGTGAACCACCACAGAAGGCGGCCAGCGTTGGCGCAGGACGGGAGGGGCCGAGACCCTCGGCCACGAACGAGGCCCTTCAGGAGCAAGAGGAACCCGACGTCGCCTTCGCCCGATCGGTGACGCAGCGACAGCACAAGCCACCGCGACTCGAGCCGCCTGGGCTCGGTCTCAGCTGAGAGGAGGACATGACGTCCGAACGATCCGAGGCCGCAGAACTGCCGCAGCCGCTGTCGCACCTCGTCCGTACATCAAACGCAAAAGGATCAGGAGAAAGCCATGAGCGACACCGGGCGCGACGCCCACCACCGACAAGAACGTCGGGACGCCTCTAGCCACATCACGATCACCCTGCCCTACACAGACGACGAACCGGGCCAGTCGATCTCCGTGCTCGAGGACCTGTTCCTGGGCATTATCCCCGAGGGCGCCGAGTGCGCGGAGTGCGGGCCCCAACAGGAACTCGACGAGGCCTGTCTCCCTGCATCTCTGGCGAATGGATGCCTGGGTGACCACGCCGCCACTGACGCCCTCGGCCGGATGACCGTCTACACGACCCATTGCCACCGCCACGGCCTAGCCGTCCAGCCCGTCGCACCCGATGGCCGCTCCGAACTCATGCCGCTGTACTTCTTTCGCTTGCCCCGGACCGACCACGTCCAGCTCACGAGTGCTCTCGCTGACCTCCCCCAGGTCGAGGACCTCATCGTAAGGAACTACACCGGCTCGCACGATGCCGCCGGCCAGCTGCTCGCACGGGCTCAGCGCCTGCGGGCGTTCCTCGATCTCCCGTGGGATGACGACGTGGACCTGCTCGACGCGCTCCTCGACCGGGCTCCACCCGATCTCCCGTGGGACGACGACCGGGAAAGCTGGTGCAAGCGTCTCATAGGGCCTTCCATCTTCGGACCTACCGAGCGCCTGGTGCTCACCCACGACGAGCACGCCGCCTACCAGCGGGCCACCGAGCGCATCTTGGCCACCTGGCAGGGAACCCGATGACCGGGTCGTTCAACCGCTTGCAGATCGCGGCTGGGACCTCCCGCTGTTCCAGCCCGTTTCCGACGACGACGAGCAGTGGTGAGCCGGCGAGTCACACCTTGTCCGTACCAGCAAACGCCATACCGGGAGGAACAGATGAGCCCTAGTAAGCCTGACACCCACCCTCAAGACCATCCGGACGGGTCGACCCGCGTCGTTGTCACCCTGCCCCACACAGCGGGCGAGCTGGGCCATGCGCTCTGCGGCTCAGGAGAGGAAGGGTTGTTGGCCACCGCCAGCTCTGCTCAGGTTCTGAGCGAGCAGCTGAACGGCGCGGTGCTACGGCTCTACGACTTCGCCGACTGGCAGTTGCTGAACGTCACCGAGGCTGAGGCGACTGCGCTGGACAGCGAGCTCGCTCGCTTGCGCGGCTTGTTCGCCGAGCTGGGTCGAGGCGTAGCCGCGGTGGTGGCCGAGGTGGATGCCTGGTGCGCTCGCTTTGGCGCTGACTGGCCGGAAGACGACGAGCTTTTCATGCTGAGCATGGCCCGACTGGGCCACGACGGCGACCCGCGGTGGCAAGCGCTGGCGGCGTGGTGGCGAAGCAATTGCGCAGACCCCGACGACCGCGGAGCCGACGTCGACGAGACGTCCGCCGGAGTGGCTGCGGGAGTGTGGGGCCGTGGCTGAGGCAGGGGCGACTGTCGAATCCATGACGGCGGAGGAGACCTGGCGTGAGTTCGACGCCACGGTTGCTTGGCTGCGGGCACACGGGCGCCCCGCGCTCAGTCGCTCGGAGGCCCTCGAAGAAGCGGTCCAGGACTGGATAGGCGCTCAGTGGGCCGAGCACAACCGAGGCGAACCAATGCCTGCGCCCCGTGCCGGACCTGGTGAGCCTGTGGTGGAGCGGCTGATGAGAGTCATCAACAGAGCCGGGGTGTTGTTCGACCCCCGCCTGAAGCGGTGATGGCGGTAGGGGTTTCTGCCCGGCACCGACGGCAGCGGTAGCGTGACCACAAGGGATCGGAGCCCCGGTGGCGAAGACAGCGATCAGCTGTCGCTATTCGGTGGGCTCCCTCAGAACGACGAACCCGAGGAGGTCCTCGGAAGTGAACCACTACGGCCATCTGGCTCTGGAGCACAGCCGCCGACACCGCCCCCAGGCGTACGCGGCGATATCGGACCCCACGACCCACTTCACCGAGATCGGGGAAGAGGTGCAAGCGGCGGTGACCCAGCTGCGGGACCGCCTGTTGGGGCCGCCTCCTCCCAACGAGTCGGCGTACCACTACCAGCAGCGGGGCTTCCAGGCATTGCGGACAGCGGAGGAGGTGGTGCTGGCCGACCAGGTGTGGCTGGAGCCCGAGCCGGAGCCGGAGGCCGAGCCGGATCCCCAGCTGGAGGCCTACTACGCCAACCTGCAGACGATCTCGCTGGCCTTGAACGAGGCGACTCAGAGCTGGGTCGCCGAGGAGCCGCCCGCTCCGGCGTAGCGTTTCGCCCTCAGGGCCAGGACGACCTCGCCCCAGCAGGAAGCGCCGCCAAGCTGGCGGCCAACCTGGCCGCCCTGGAGGTGCTGCAACGCCTCGACGACGAGCACCGGCCCGCCACACCCGACGAGCAGACCACCCTCGCCCGGTGGGCGGGCTGGGGAGCGCTGCCCCAGCTCTTTGACGAGCGTGACGAGGGCTGGGCCGAGCGCCGGAAGCGCGTTCGGGCCCTGCTCGGTGGCGGCGAGGCCGAGTGGGCCCAGGCGAGACGGACCACGCTCAACGCGCACTACACCTCGGCCGAGGTGGTGGAGGCCATGTGGGGCGCGGTGGGCGAGCTGGGCTTCACCACGGGCGACGTGCTGGAACCCGGCTGCGGCTCGGGAAACTTCATCGGCCTGGCCCCGCCGGGGGCCCGGCTGACCGGTATCGAGCTGGACGCCACCACCGCGGCGGTGGCCCGCCATCTCTACGGCAACCGCGCCACGATCCACACCGGGCGTTTCGAGGAGCTGGATGCGCCCGACGGGTGCTTCGACCTCGTGATCGGCAACGTCCCCTTCGCCAAGGTGACGCCCTTCGACCGCCGCCACAACCAGGGCCGCCACGCCCTGCACAACTACTTCCTGGTCAAGTCCCTGCACCTGACGCGCCCGGGAGGTCTGGTGGCGGCACTGACTTCTCGTTACACCCTCGATGCCCGCAACCCGGCCGCCCGCGCAGAGATGGCCGAGCTGGCCGACCTTGTCGGTGCGGTCCGCCTGCCGGCGGGGGCCTTCCGCCAGTCGTCGGGGACCGATGTGGTCACTGACCTGGTCATCCTGCGCCGCCGGGAGGAAGGGCGCGAGCCCGGCGGGCTGGCGTGGCTGCGCACCGAAACCTTCGCCGAGGCCAGAGAGATGGGGGAACCCCCGGCACTCAACGAGGTCTTCGTCGCCCATCCCGAGCTGGTGGCGGGCCGCTTGGGCGTGACCCGGGGGATGTACCGCGACGGAGAGCTCACCGTGGAGGGCACTGGGCGGCTGGCTGAGGACCTCCGGGCCTGCCTGGCCGTCGTGGTCGACGATGCCCGCCAACACGGAAGGACCTTGAGCCCGCGGCTGGAGGCCACCCCACCGCGCTCGCCAGCAGCCGCTCCCCGGCCGGCCGGTGCCCAGGAGGGGGCGCTGGTGGTCAACCCCGACCTGAGTCTCGCTCGCGTGGTGGGCGGCCGACTGGAGAGCTACTCGCCCCGCGTGGGGAAGGATGCCGCCGAGCTTCGTCGCCTCATCGCACTACGCGACGCCGCTCAGGCCACGTTGGCGGTGCAGCTGTCCAATGGCAGTGACGCCGAGCTGGGTGCAGCACAAGCCGAGTTGGGCGAACGCTACGCCAACTATCGCCGCCTGTACGGCCCGTTGAACCGCTCCACCACGGTGCGCACCGGCCGGGTGGATGCTGCCACCGGCCAGGATCGGCTCCGCCAGCAGCGTCCCCGCATGGGTGGCTTTCGCGACGACCCCGGCTGGCCTCTCGTCGCCGCGCTGGAGGTGTTCGACGAGGAGACCCAAACCGCCGCTCCCGCAGCGATCTTCACCCAGCGTGTGGTGGACCCCCGGCCGCCACCTCGAGGGGTGGACACCCCGGCGGAGGCGGTGGCGGTCTGCTTGGACGAAAGCGGTGAAGTGACCACGGCCCGGGCCGCAGAGCTGCTGGGTATGGCCGAGGAGGAAGCGGGCGAAGCCCTGCGATCGCTGGTATGGGAGGACCCGGCCACCGCAGCGCTGGTTCCCGCTGCCCAATACCTGTCGGGAGACGTGCGCATCAAGCTCGAAGCGGCCCAGGCCGCGGCCGTCGGCGACGGCCGCTGGCAAGCCAACGTCGACGCCTTGGCCGCGGTGCTGCCCCGCCAGCTGGCTCCGACGGAGATCAGCGCCCAGCTGGGAGCACCGTGGATCCCGCCGAGCGATATCGAGGCCTTTGGCAGCGAAGTCCTAGGCGTTGGCCTCGAGGTGGAGCGCCTGGCATCCCTCGGGCAGTGGACGGTGGTGCTGCGCAGCGGTAGCCGGGCCTCGGTCAGCCTCACTTCGCAGTGGGGCACGGCCAGAGCCGATGGGGTCACGTTGCTGGGGGCCTCGCTCAACCAGCGGCTCCACACCGTGACCGACGAGATCGAGCCCGGTCGGCGGGTGCGCAACGACGCTGAGACGATTGCTGCTCGGGAGAAGCAGGACGCGCTGGGAGCGCGCTTCTCAGGCTGGGTGTGGGACGAGCCGGCCCGGGCTGAGCGCCTGGCGGAGCGCTACAACCGCCTCTTCTCCTCCACGGTGGTGCCGAGCTACGACGGGACGCATCTGAGCCTGCCTGGACTGTCTGCCAGCTTCTCTCCCCACGCCCACCAGCGAGACGCTGTGGCCCGGCTGCTGACGGAGGGAAGGGCGCTTCTGGCCCATGCCGTGGGTGCCGGCAAGACGGCCACCATGGTGATGGCGGCTATGGAGATGCGCCGGCTCGGGCTGGTCTGCAAACCCGCCGTGGTGGTGCCCAACCACATGCTTGAGCAGTTCAGCCGCGAGTGGCTCCAGCTCTACCCCACGGCCAAGGTGCTGCTCGCCGATCGCGACCGGTTGTCGAGCCGCCACCGCAAGGAGTTCGTGGGCCGCTGTGCCCTCGGCGACTGGGATGCGGTGGTCTTCAGCCACTCGGGCTTCGCCCGTCTTCCCCTTGGCGCCGAGCTGCAGAACGAGTACCTGGCCGACGAGCTGGCGCGGTCGCGAGAGGCGCTGGCTGAATCCCGCTCGGGCAAGGCTCTCAGCGTCAAGCGCCTAGAGCGCCGCATCGCCCAACTCGAAGAGAAGTACCAGGCGCTGATGGCCGCAGACGCCAAAGACGATGGCATCTGCTTCGAGGAGACCGGCGTCGACTACCTCTTCGTCGACTTCACCACTCGCGCATGGAGTGTCTGCCACGTACGCTCACGCAGTCATTCAGCCGTGTGGGATACACCACCTCGGTCGCTCTGTACGCCACACTGGCGGGGTGAACGTATGTTCGGCAGAGGACCTCTCGAACGACCTCCGTGTGCAACCCGTCGTGCACCCCGACGGGCGGCGGTCGTGGGTCGTCCTGGACATGGCCACGGGCGCCGTGCACGTCCGGGCTGAGCGGTTCCTGGCCCCTCTCGGAGAAGGAACTCAGCGGACGTACGCCTACCACCTCGTCGACCACCTGCGGTGGATGGCGGCCTCCCGGCTGAGCGAGGAGACCGTCACCGTCGAGGACCTGAAGCGCTACATGGCCCTGTGCGGCACCGAGCAGAGCGGGCCGCTGGGAGTCGCCTGGCGCCCGCGCCCCCTCAGCGATGCCGCCCGCAGCGTGCGTGCCGCCTGCCTCAAGGGTTACTACCTCGACCTGACCACGAGGGAGGGCGTCAACACCCCGTTGCGCGCCGTGCTGTCGGAGCGCCGGATGGTCAGCGGCCGGGACCGGGACCGGTCCCCGTTGGGGCACTTGACGGCATCGGTCCCCATCAACCCACTGTCCGGTGGCGCTACACCAAAGCGGCACCCACGCCTGCTGCCAGACGGCACTCGCGCCGCCATGCTCGCCGCCGTGCGCACGGCTCGTGACCGGATGATCGTCACCTGGCTGGCCGACTCCGGCATGCGCATCGGCGAGCTGTGCGGCCTGTGGTTCTGCGACCTCCATCTCCGCCGGGGCCACCCCTGCGGCGAGCGCCGGGGCCCCCACGTCCACGTCGTCAAGCGCCGCAACCCCAACCAGGCCAGCGCCAAGACCGGACCACCGGCGCGCGTCGTGGACGGCATCGTCACCGGCGGGACGCTGCGGCGGGCCAGCCCGGCGATGGTCGACAGTTACCACGAGTACCTCGCCGAGGACTACTACCGCGTCCGCGCCCTGGCCCAGACCGAGCTCGTCCTCGTGCACCTCGCCGGCCCGACAGCGGGCCAGCCCCTCGGCCCCCACGGCGCCCGCCAGATGCTCGAGCGTACGGGCCGGCGCGCCGGGCTGGGCGTGGTCAAGCCCCACGCCTTCCGCCACACGTGGGCCACCGCGCTCACCGAGGCGACGGCCGGCAACACCAAGGCCGTCGCCGACGAGGGAGGGTGGGCGAGCGCCCGAACGGTCGAGGACACCTATGCCCACCTCGCAGGCGACCCGGCTCTGGAGGCGGCGCTCGACAAGGTCTGGGGCCAGACCAGGTGACCGGCCCCGCCCTGGCGCCGGTCGCGTCGGTCGACGACCTGTTCCGCCTCGATCCTCTGGCCCGATTCGAGGCCCTGATCGCCGGCCCCAACTTCGACGACTACCTGCGGGTCGAGCCGATCACCTTCCCGCCCGACCACCCGATCTTCGGCACGTCCTGTGGGGTGGCGGGCTGCGCCGGCCACAGCACCCAGGCGGAGTGGTGGTGCACCCGCCACGGACAGGCTCGCCGGGACGCGCTGCGCCAGGGCATCGGGGAAGCCGAGTGGCTCACCTCGGCGACGCCCTACCCGCCCCGCCGGCGGCCCAGCGACGGCCGCCGGCCCGCGTGCCGCTTCTGCCCCGAGCGTGACGCCGCCGCCCGGGACCTGTGCCGCCAGCACGAGATGCGCCTTTACCACGCCCGGCGCAAGCCCGGCTTCGACGAGGAGGAGTGGGCTGCCCAGCAGGTGGCGTTCCCGGGGGCGGGCGACTGCCGGGTCGCCGAGTGCCCGCACCGGGCCGAGCGCGAACCGGGGCTGTGCCCCAACCACCGGGACGCCTGGGTGGCCGCCGGTCGTCTGGAAGGCCCCGAGCTGGAGAGCTGGCTGGCGACCCGAAGCGCGTATCCCGTGGCGGGGTTGCTTCCCCTCGCCGGCCTCCCCGCGCTGGTGGCGACGGAGATCCGCTACGGGCTGTGGACGCACACCAGGAGTGGCGCTCCCGCCCGGTGGCACCCCATGTGGCTGCGCACTCTTGTCAAGTCGTGCGAGCGGACCGGCGTGGGCTCGCTCACCGAGCTCAACCCGTCCGACCGGGGCTGGACACCACAGCCCGAAGCGGTGAACCGGGTCCTTCGGGAGATGCTCAAGGACATCATGCCGGTCCATCGCACCCGGGCCGACACCCGCGAGCTGGGCTACCTCGACACCAACTACTGGGGGTTCCGCTACCCCGACCGCCGCTCACCCTTCGACCTGCGCTCGATCCCCCAGCGCTGGCTGCGCGACATCACGTGGGACTTCCTGGCCGGTCAGCTCGACGCCCCCGGCCACCCGAGGACCCAGGGCCCCTTCGAGCAGGTCCGGCGGTCGATCGTCTGCCTCGGTGCCTACCTCCGGGACTGCGTGCCCGGCGGCGGCGCCGACCCCGTATCGCTCACCGAGTCGACGGCGCGGGAGTTCGTCGCCGACCTGCGCCGGTGCGTCTCCGAGGGTCGGCCCCTGCGGGGTCTCTTCAACGTGCGGGGCGAGCCGTCGGTGGCGACCGAGGTCACCTACCCGCTCACCCTGAACGCCGTGCGGCGGGTGCTGCGGTGGGCCCTGGAGTCGGGCGCGGCGGCGGCCGCCGGCCTGCGCCGCGAGTTCGTCGTGGCCGTCCCGCCCGGCGGCGGAACGACGTTCCGAAACCCCCGCCCCTTCAGCGACGAGGTCCTCCGGGCGCTGAGCGACCCGACCAACATCGCCGTCCTCCACGCCATGGACGGCAGCGACCTCGGGCTGGCCGACATCTGGTCGATCCAGGTGCGCTGCGGGCGCCGCATCGGCGAGGTCGTCAAGCTCCGCCTCGACTGCGTGGGCGAGCACCTCGGCCGCACATGGCTGTGGGTCGACATGACCAAGGTCGGGAAGCTCGACTACGCCATCCAGGTCCCCCGCGACGTCTACGACCTCGTCCGGGCCCGACAGGCCAAGACCGTCGAGCGCTTCCGCCGCCGCCACGGGGCGGAGCCAACCGCCTCCCAGCGGCGGGCGATCGCCCTGTTCCCCAGCCCGGTCACCAACCCGAGCTTCGAGCGATCCATCTCGGCCTCCAAGTTCACCGTCTCGTTCAAGGCGTGGATCGAGTCGGAGCAGGTCCGGCTCCCCGGCCACACCACTCACCAGGCCCGCCACACTCTCGCCACCCGGCTGGTTAACGCCGGGGCCAGCATGGCCCACGTCAAGAGGGTGCTCGGCCACGTGTCGGAGCGGATGGGCGACTCCTACGTGCTGATCGCCGGCTCCCAGGTCGAGCCGTTTCTCCAACAAGTGTGGGTCACCGGACCGGGCAACCCCGAGCCCGGCCGGATCGTGCTCACCCCGAGCGACGCCGAGCGGAGCGCGGCGGAGGCGCTGATGGTCGACCTCGCCGCCGTCCCCATCGAGCACGGCCTGTGCACCTATAAGCCGGTCGTCGGCGGCTTCGACTGCCCGTTCGGGCGCCGCTGCGACGCCTGCGAGCACTTCGTCATCACCGGGGCCGACTACGCCTACTGGAAGCGCCAGGAGGAGCGCTGGGCGACCCTGGCCGAGGGAGCCCCTGCCCCCGCCGCCCGCGACTACATCTACGGGGCGTTCGAGCGCAGCTCCCAGGCACTGGCCGGCCTGGAGAAGGCGCTGGTGGCGCTCGGCCTCCTCGAGGACGCCAAGGCGCTCGACCTCCGCAGCCCGCACCAGGACTTCTTCCAGCCAGTCTGGGGGAAGGGCTGGCGGGCAGGTGACCTGGTCGAGCTGGGCGGCGGGACGAAGGCCGCCGGGGCGTCGTCCGACGAGGAGGCAAGGGAGGCCTCGTGACGAAACCCGAGCCAGCGCCAGCTCCGTCCCGGCGACGGCCCGAGCAGGCGATCGACGCCCGTCGGCATGCGGCTTCGGCCAAGGTCGCCTCGGTGGAGAAGGCCGTCAAGGTGCTCGGCCGCACCGGCGCTCCGGTCACACGGGCGGCGGTGTCGAAGCTCGCCGGCGTCTCGCGGTCGTTCACCTACGAGAACCAACAGGCCCGGGCGCTCATCGCCGCCGCCCAGTCGAGGGCGCAGGCGAGCGCGGACGCGCGGGGCGAGATGTTGACTGCCCAGCAGGAGGCGTCGTGGCGGGAGCGGACTCTCAACGCCGAGGAGGAGGTGCGCAGGCTCCGCCAGGAGCTGGCCACTCAGCGCCGCATGGTGGCCGAGCTGCTGGGCCAGCTCCGGGAGCCGGACGGGACCTGGGTCGCCCACGAGCGCGAGCGTCTCCGGAGGGAGAACGAGCAGCTGGTGGTCGAGCGGAACAACCTGGTCCGCGAGCGGGACGACCTCCGGCGACGCCTCGACGGGGCCAGGGCTCAGGTATCGCGGCTGAACGAACGACGGGTCGCCGAGCTGTTCCCGGACGGCCCCGGGCCGGTGCGGAGATGAGCCCCGGGCGACGCGGGGACAACAGGTCGAACGAGAGAGACCTGTTCGAGGCCGGGCTGGAGGAGCGGCTCCGGGCGCGAGGTCCTCTCGCCAGCCGGCTCCGCCCTAAGAGCCTGGACGACGTGTTGGGGCAGGACCACCTGGTCGGGCCACGGGGGGCGCTGCGAGCGCTGGTCGAGGCCCGCAGGCTGAGCTCGGTGATCCTGTGGGGCCCCGCCGGGACGGGGAAGACGTCGATCGCCCGGCTGCTGGCCGACGCCGTTGGCGCCGCCTTCGAGTCCCTCAGCGCGGTCAGCGCCGGGGTGAAGGACGTCCGCGACGCTGCGGACCTGGCGAGGCGGCGGCTGGCGGAGCATGACCAGCCCACAGTCCTGCTGCTCGACGAGGTCCACCGCTTCAGCAAGTCCCAGCAGGACGCCCTGCTGCCCAGTGTCGAGGACGGCACCCTCACGCTTGTGGGCGCCACGACGGAGAACCCGTTCTTCGAGGTCAACAGCCCGCTCCTGAGCCGCTCCACGCTGTTCCGCCTGGAGCCCCTCGACCGCCAGGCCCTGCGCACGCTGCTGGAGCGGGGCCTCGAGGCCGAGGGCGCGGCGATTGAGCCCGACGCCGCCGACGCCATCATCGGCTCGGTCGATGGGGACGGGCGAGCGCTCCTCACCACGCTGGAGGTGGCGCTGGCCATCGCCGGGGAGGGCCGGACGGTGACGCTCGGCGACGTCGAGCGGGCGCGCAGCACGCGGGCGCTCACCTGGGGTCGCGACGACCACTACGACGTGATCAGCGCCTTCATCAAGAGCATCCGGGGCTCCGACCCCGACGCCGGGCTGCACTGGCTGGCTCGGATGATCGTGGCAGGCGAGGACCCTCGCTTCATCGCCCGGCGCCTGGTCATCCTGGCCAGCGAGGACATCGGGATGGCCGACCCTATGAGCCTGGTGGTCGCTACGGCCGCCGCCCACGCCGTCGAGTACGTCGGCCTCCCCGAGGCCCAGCTGAACCTGGCCCAGGCCGTGGTGCACCTGGCCACCATCGACCCGCGCGAGGCGATCGCCGCGCTGGAGCGGGCCGGGGCGCGCGTGGGGTGGCCGTCGCTGGAGAACGACCTGCGGCGGATGGAGGGGGCGTGAGCGCGGTGAAGACGGCGCTGGTGTGGGACCCGGCGGTCACCGCCTACCGGTTCCGCTCCGACCACCCC
>JAHWJQ010000149.1 GCA_019348305.1 Actinomycetota bacterium | reverse complement strand
TTTCTTTCTCCTCTACTTCGGTTGGTCCGCCTGCGGCGGTGGGTTCGGGAACGTTTCTCCTGCGTCACCCGCAGGTCGGTCTGCACTGGGGACATCGGAGAGCGGCCGGCTGGAGGTATGCCCAGACGCGGAAATGGTCCGTTCGGGTGGCCGGTCACCGCCCAGTGGGACCAGGGACGACTAGCGCCAGATCAAAGGCGTCACGGACCTGAGCCGGACGCCTGGCGTCAGACGACGCGCAGGTGCCGAACCGACTCGCTGCCGCCGGCCGCCGCCGCCCCCCGCCGGGCCAGACCGCGCAACTCGGTGGCGGTGAGGGTCTCGCGGCGGGCCAAAGCCTCAGCGATGGCCTCGAGGTCGCCGGCGTTGTCCCCAAGGATGGTGCGCGCCGCCTGCTCGGCCCGGGTTAGCAGGTCGCGCACCTCGGCGCCGCCGGCGCTGCCTTCGAAATGGTGGGAGACCGCATCCTTCTTGCCTCCGGCCAGCTCGAAGCGACCGGTCATCGCCCAGCGCTCGACCATGCGCCGGGCCAGCGTGGCCGCATGGCCCAGGTCGTCCTCAGCTCGGTTGCTGGGCTCGGCGAAGACGTTGAGCTCGGCGGCCCGCCCACCGAGAAGCAGCATCAACTGGGCAATGAGGTCGCGCTTGGTGAGGATCTCGCGGTCGGTGCCCGAGGACCACAGCGAGGTGGCGCGCGTGTCCATCCCCGACATGAGCGAGATCCGGGCCGGCGGGTTCACCCCCCGCAGCAGCAGGCTGAGCAGGGCGTGGCCGGCCTCGTGCACGGCCGCCACCCGCTTCTCCTCCTCGCCCATGAGACGGGTGCTTCGAGTGCCCGACAGCACGCGGGCATTGGCGTCTTCCACGTCTTTGGGCTTGATTTCGTCGTGGTGACGGCGGGCGGCCAGCAGTGACGCCTCGTTCACGACGTTGGCCAGCTCGGCCGCCGACAGTCCGGCGGTCGTGTCGGCCACCTCGGCCCAGTCGACCTGGGGCGACACGGGGCGCTTGGACGCGTGCAGCCGGAGGATCTTCTCGCGCCCGGAGCGATCGGGGCGCCCGATCTGGATGCTGCGGTCGAAGCGGCCGGGCCGGAGCAGGGCAGGGTCGATCAACTCCGGGCGGTTGGTGGCCCCGAGGACGAGGACGCCCGACGCTCCCCTGAAGCCGTCCAGTTCGATCAACAGCTGATTGAGCGTGTTGTCGAACTCCCGGTCACCGGAGCCCTCGCCGCTGCGCTGGCGCCCGATGGCGTCGAGCTCGTCGATGAAGACGATGGACGGTGCTGTACGCAGCGCCTGGTCGAACAGCTCTCGCACCCGAGCGGCGCCCACCCCGACGTACCTCTCCACGAAGCTGGCCGCAGAGACGAAGTAGAAGGGCACGTTGGTCTCACCGGCGAGGGCGCGCGCCAGCAGTGTCTTGCCGCAGCCAGGTAGCCCGTGCAACAGGATCCCCTTGGGCATCTCCGCACCCAGCGCGCGGAATCGATCAGGGTCCGACAGGTACTCCTGCACGTCGGCCAACTCGGCGATCGCCTCTTCCAGGCCGGCCACGTCGGCGAAGGTGACCCGTGGGTGGGCGGAGGTGACGTCGGAGAACTGGACCCCGGGCGTCGCAGCCTCGGCCCCGGTGTCCGGGCTGGCTTTCTCGGCCGCGGCCCCACCCTCGGAGTTGACGACGTGGAACGTGACGTCAGCCCTCACGGCAGGCGCAACGCCGGCGGGGCCGGCCTGCGCGGCGGAGTGCCGGCGAGCAGGCCAGCGCAAGCGCGTGCGGGGCTTCGTCAGCAACAGGGCGAGCGCCGTGATGCCGAAGATGGCGATGGCGGATGCGATGACCTCGGGGCGGGTCAACAGGTCCATTTCAGATTCCGGCTCCTCGAATGGCGCGCCGTTCGCCCGAGACACTACCGCCGTGGTCTTCGCGTCGCCCATTGGCGCTAGGGGAGGGGTCAGCCGCAGGCGGTCACGGGACGTAGCCACCGAGGAGGGCGAGGAGCCCGTAGACCCCCATGGTGGCGCCCCCCAGTACCAGGACGATCCGCTCGAAGAGCGGTCTCGCTGAGACGGTGGCCAGGGCCAAGGGGATGGGGAAGGTGGTGAAGCCGTAGCGTTCGAAGCTGCCGAGCCGGGTGGTGCAGAGGGCCACGGCCACCGCCGCGGCGGCGAGGGCGGCGTAGCTCGCGGGCCAGCGCCGCCAACAGACCACCACCAGTGTGACCAGGACCAAGGCCCACACGACCCGAAGGCTCTCGAGGCTGAACTCGCCTCGCAGGAGCGCGCCGAACGGCGCGGACAGCGCGGTGAAGGGGTCGACCGCGGCGCCCCGATAGGAGCGTCCCTGCTGGATCGTGTAGGGCAGGAGCGGGTCGCCGAAGCGGGTGCCGACCCACCACAGGTAGGCACCGGCGCCGGCCACGGGCGCTGCAACGGCGGCCAGCCGAGGAGCCCAGGCCCGGCCGAGCCGGCGTCGGGTGCGAAGGTCACGGACGCACTCGATGGCCAGAGGCAGGCAGACCAGCAGCCCCACAGGTCGCAGCCCCCCGACGGCCAGTCCCAACGCCGCCGCGATCCACCACCGCCGGCGGCGGGCGGCCAGCACCGCCCCCGTGGCCAAAAGACCCCAGAGGGCCTCGCTGTAGCCCCAGACCAGGACGAAGCCAGCCGGGGTGATCGCCGCCATCCATGCGGCGCGACGAGCCAGGGCGCGGTCTGCGGTCTCGACCAGTGCCAGGTGGTGGAGGACCGCTCCGAAGGCGAGCGCAGCCAGGTTGGCCACCACCAAGAGGGCCACGCCCGCCCCTCCGGGAAGCAGCCCGTCGAACAGCCGCACAGCCAGCGGGAGCACCGGGAAGAAGCGCAACTCGACCCGCGGCAGCGCCGCGTAGCCGCGCTCTGCTATCTGCACGTAGCGCTCTGCGTCCCAGCCCAGCAGGCCCTGCGACACGTGCCGGCGGACCGGCTCCGGCATCGGGATGCGCAGGGTCATCGAGGTCGCGCCCGCAAGCGTGGCGGCGACGACGAGGCGGGCGGCGACCCATGCCGGCAGCGCCGCCCTCAGGTCCTCCACGACCGAGAGCCGGTGAGACGCCAGCTCAGCGGGCGCCGCTGTCCGCGGCTGCCGGGCATCTAGCGTGTCTCCCGCCGCCTCCCGGGCCTGCATGGCTGCAGGCGCGCGAGGATCAGCGGACGACGGCACCGTCGCCCGCCCTACCCAGGAACGTCCGACTCGACACAGAACACACCTTGGCGGCTGGCTCTGGGGTAATACCAGGGAGCCAGCGCCGGCAATCACCAGTCCTTTGGAGGGACGCGTGGACCTTGTAGAAGTAGAACGCCGCGCCCCGGTGGACGACCGGACCTCCGATCCGGTCGTCATCGGGCGGCGCCGGCCGCGGTTCGCCTGGCTATCGGCGCGCCAGGTCGCCTTGGCGGCCGGCGCCCTCGCCGTCGTGGTAGGCGGTGTGTTGCGGCTGTGGTCGAGGTCGCCGCTGTGGCTGGACGAGGCCCAGGCAGTGGCGATCGCCCGGCTCCCGCTCGCGGAGCTCTTCGAAGCGCTGCGCCAGGACGCCGCGCCGCCCCTCTACTACCTGCTCCTCCACGGCTGGATCCGGCTCTTCGGGACCGGCACCACCGCGGTGCGGATGCTGTCGAGTTGCCTTGCCCTCGCCGCCCTTCCCCTGGCGTGGCGGGCGGGGGTTCTCGTGGGGGGGCGGCGGACGGGTGCGGCCGCCCTCGTGCTGTTCGCCACCTCGCCTTTCGCCGTGCGCTATGCCACGGAAACGCGGATGTACGCACTGGTGCTGCTCCTCGTGCTCGCGGGACTGGTCCTGGTGCTCGACCCGGTGCGACCGCGGCCCGTCGGGCGACTGGCGGCGATCGCCGCGGTCACCGCGGCGCTCGTGCTCACGCACTACTGGAGCTTCTTCCTTCTCGCCGCGGTGGGCGCTGTGGTGTTCTGGCGCGCCATCGCCGATCGGCGTGACCGCGACAGCGCGGCCCTGGTGGGGGCAATGGTGGTCGGGGGGCTTGCCTTCGTCCCGTGGCTCCCGTCGTTCTGGTACCAGCTGCAGCACACCGGGAACCCGTGGGGATCGCCCCCCGGCATGGCCGCCGTCGAACTGGCCATCAGGGGCTACGCCGGCGGGGACAGCGATCCTGCCCGGCTGCTCGAGGTGGTGCTGGCGGGCATCGCCGGCAGCTTGTTGCTGTCGACCTGGACGGGCGGCCGAGGTCGACGTTCACCCGCCCGGGCGATCGGGGCGGCCGCCCTGGCCACCTTGGTCCTCGGGGCACTGGCGTTGATGGTGACCGGCGACGCCTTCGCCTCCCGCCACGCCGGCGTCGCACTCCCGCTCTTTCTCGTGGCCGTGGCCGCCGGGATCTCGTCCCTGGAGCCCAGCCGCGCCCGGGTGGTGGTGTTGGCGACGACCGCCACACTCGGTCTGATTGCCACCCTGTTGAGCGTGGTCCCGCCGCGGACGCAGGCCGGTGACATCGCCGCGGTTCTTCACCGCCAAGCTGCGCCGGGCGACGTCGTGGTCACCTGCCCCGACCAGCTCACGCCGGCGCTGTCCCGGATGTTGCCGGGCACCGAGATCCAGGCGTTCCCCGGGGGGAGCCCCATCGACCGGCTCGACTGGAGGGACTACCGCGCCCGAGCCAGGGCGGCCGACCCGCTGGCCCTGGCCGCCAGCGCCGACGCCAAAGCCGGCGCCGGCTCGGTGTGGTTGGTGTGGTCGCCGGCCTACGCCGGCATCGGCCACCAGTGCGGGCGCCTTCACCGTGAGCTGCTCAGGCTCCGCCCCGAGGGGGGCACCGTGCTGCGGCGCAAGCCCTGGTTGCTCGAGAACGCCGTGCTCTGGCGGGGGCCCGCCGGCCCCGGCCAACTCAGCGCCGGCGCAGCCGGCGGGTGAGCGCAGCCAGCCCCAGCAGCCCTGCCCCCACACCCAACATCGACTCGCCCCCGGTCTCGGCCATCCGGCCGGTGCCCGTTGCGACGTCCCCCGTCCCGCCGACGCCGAGCCCGCTGTCGGTGCGGGTGGCCTCGCCGCCCGTGTTGCCGGCGCCCGTGTTGCCGGCGCCCGTGTTGCCGGCGCCCGTGTTGCCGGCGCCCGTGTTGCCGGCGCCCGTGTTGCCGGCGCCTCCCGGCTGTGGTGCCGGGAGCGGCGCAGTGGTGGTCGGTATCGCCGGCGGCTCCACCACCGTCGTCGGTGCCGGCGCCGCGTTCTCGGCCGCGTCCTCATCTCCCACCCCGGCGACCGCAGACACCACCGCCCCGCCCAGCAGCAGAGCGATGGCAGCGGCCAACAGGTTGCGCGACGTGGAGGTCAACTGTGGCA
>JAHWJQ010000148.1 GCA_019348305.1 Actinomycetota bacterium | reverse complement strand
CGCCTTCGCCGTTCGCAACGCCAGGAACAACGGCAGCGCCGCTACGGCGAGCACGGCTGCCGGCAGCGCCCACAGGATCATCGGGGCACCGTAGCCCCAGACCGGGCGGTCAGACGGAGAGCAGGCGCTCGACCCAGCCGTCCTGCTGTAGGAGGTGGTGGAACTCTAGGAGGTCGTCATAGGAGATGGGCGGCCCTGGCCGGCGCTCCCCCAGGTCAGGCAGGTTCCACACCGACAGGCGAACCCCCGACGACACCAACAGATCGACGATCCGCTGTTCGGCCAGCTTCGACACCGCCACCCGGCACCCCGGGCAGCGGAAGGCGTAGGAGCCCTGGTTGTTGCTCGCGCAGACCTGCACCGTCACCTCGCGGGAGGTGAGTTCTACGTCGCCACAGGTGGGGCAGCTGGCCCGGATGGTTGCCACCAAGGTCTCCCTTCGGATTCTCGGTCT
Source organism: Actinomycetota bacterium (assembly GCA_019348305.1). Next base: position 4,895 of record JAHWJQ010000148.1, on the reverse strand, counting down.
TGCCATCGGCCTTTTGTCCTCCTCGGTTGAGTGTGTGGCGGCTGGGTTGAGTGTGTGGCGGCCCCTGCTCGCGGCCGGCCAGGGCCGGGCTGGGGCTTCGGTGGTCCGCCTGTGTCCCGATGATGCCGATAGGCGCCAACCGGGGGAATAGCTACGGTTCGCCATTTTCGGGCCGCCGAAGGCACTAGCCCCATCGAAGCACGGCAGAATTGAGCCTCAAGGCCGCCCGCCCTGACGCCCGAAGAGGGAATCATGCAAGAAGGTGTGGTGCAGTACCTCGCGCAGGTCCTTCGGGGCCTGAGCGGGGGGACTGAGCCACTGCGCCTCGTCTCCGACACCCTGGCCGGAGGCGTGGCAGCCGCATCGGGTCGTCACGGGATCATCGTCGGGATGGTGGACGGCACCCTCTCGGTGGTTGCGGCGACAGGGACCACACCGAGGCTGGTGATGGAGACCGCCCAGGCTTGCATCAGCGAGGGTCGCCTGGTCCGGCGCCGAGACCAGGCCACCGGCGCGGGAGCGATCGCCGCGCCGGTGCGCGTCGGTCCTCGTACCGTCGGGGCCATCGCCGTGGGCGGCGACCCGCTGCACCTCGACGCGGCCCCGCTGCCCCTCTTCGCCGATGCCGCCGGCCTCGCACTCGCCCGGCGCCCGAACGCAGGCCAGTGCTCGGTCGAGGAGTTCTCCGACGCGCTCCTCCACCTGGGTGCCGACCTCGATGCGCCCACCGTCATGATGCGGATGTTCGAAGCCGCTGGGCGGCTGTTCGGCGCCCTCGGCGGCTTCTGCGTGGTGCCCGACGGCGAAGGGTGGAGGGTGGCCCACTATCAGGGCATCACCGCGGCCGACCTGCGGGCGGCCGCGCAACATCCGGACTTCCGGGGGTTCGTCGCCTCAGCCAACCTGCGGATCGAGCCGCCCACCCACCCGGTGGTCGCGGGCCTGGTGGCGGGCGCCGAGACGGCTGTCTCGGTCCCTCTGGTCGCTGCCGGCCGGCGCCACGGCTTCTTGGTCCTGCTGCTGTCCGAGAGCCCTTCCCCGGCCGCTCAGGGCATCCTGTGCGCCTTTGCCAATCAGGTCGCGATGACCCTGCGGTCCTCCGAGCTGGCCCAGCGCCTGCGCGATCACGAGCAGCGCCTGGCCAGCGTCGTGCACAGCTCGCCCAACCCGGTGGTGCTGCTCGATGACCGGGGCCGGTTCGTGCTCGTCAACGGGGCGGCCGCCGAGCTGTTCCACCTCCCCGAGGCCTTCGCCGTGGGCCAGCCAGTGGTGGGCCGCCTCGGTCACGAGGCCCTCGAACGGCTCGTGGGCGAAGAAGGGGAAGGCCAGCTCGAGGTGGTCCTGGGGACGCCGCCGGACCGGCTCTACCTGGCGGTCACCCGCCGGATGCGAGCCGCCGGCGGCCGCGACCTCGGGCGGATCCTGGTCCTTCAGGACGTGACCAAGGAGCGGGAGACCGACAAGCTGAAGAACGACTTCGTGTCGGTCATCGGCCACGAGCTGCGCACTCCCCTCACGGTCGTGAAGGGCTACGTCAAGATGCTGGCCCGCAAGGGCGGTGCCATCGACGAGGCCTCCCTCGACACCGCGGTCGGGGCGCTGGCGGCCAATACGGTTCGCCTCGAGCGTCTCATCGAAGACCTGCTCTTCGTGTCCGCCATCGAGTCCCGCCGGCCCACCCTCGACCTCCAGCCCGTGGACATCGGTCAGGTGCTCGACGAGTTCGGCGACGCCAGGGTGACCGTGAAGCGGCCCCGCCGGCCGATCGCGGTGCAGCTGGACCGCCAGAAGCTCGACCAGATCCTGCACCACCTGCTCGACAACGCCGTCAAGTACACCGACGGCGAGATCGTCATCACCGTCGTCGACGGCGACGAGGAGCTCGAGATCCGGGTGGACGACTCCGGCCCCGGTATCTACTCGGGCGACCTGCCCCACCTCTTCGAGCGCTTCCGCCAGCTCGACGGGTCCTCCACCCGGGTCCACGGGGGCACCGGCCTCGGCCTCTACATCTGCCGCCGCCTGGTGGAGCTGCAAGGAGGCCGCATCTGGTGCGAGAGCCGTCTCGGCGTGGGGAGTCGCTTCGCCTTCACCCTCCCCAAGGAAGGACCGGTCCCCGCCCGCGCCTGACCCCCGCCCCCCCGGCAGCCGCGCCCTCCTGGAAATCTGGGGATGTCTGCACACCGCAGAGGTGCGCGCACCGTGTTCGGGGGCAATATGTACCGGTGGAGTCGTTGCTGTGCCCGCCGATCGGCTTCGCCCATCGGGGCGCCCGGGCCCACGCCCCGCAGAACACCGTCGAGGCCTTCCGGCTGGCCCTCAAGCTGGGCGCCACCGGCATCGAGAGCGACGTCTGGCTCAGCGCCGACGCGGTCCCCGTGCTCGACCACGACGGGTTGGTGAAGGTGGGGCTGCGACGCCGGCCCATCCGGTCGTTACCCGCGTCAGAGCTGCCAACGTCGATCCCCACCCTCGAGGAGCTGTACGCCGAGTGCGGTACGGGCTTCCAGTTGAGCCTCGACGTGAAGGACCCCGGCGCCACGCCGGCGGTCCTGGCGGTGGCCGGGGCCGCCGGCGACGACGCCGTGGGGCGGCTGTGGCTGTGCCACCCCGACTGGCAGCAGCTGGCCGAATGGCGAGGCCTCGACCGCCGGGTCCGGCTGGTGGACTCGACCCGCCTCCGGCGGATGCGGGGAGGCCCCGAGCGGCGGGCCGCGGACCTGGCCGCCGCCGGCGTCGACGCCGTCAACCTCCACCACTCGGACTGGACGCTGGGGCTCACCACCCTGTTCCACCGCTTCGAGCGCTACTGCTTCGGGTGGGACGCCCAGTTCGAGCGGGTCCTGCTCCACCTGCTCAACGCCGGCGTCGACGGTGTCTACAGCGACCACGTCGACCGCATGGTCGACGCGCTGACAACCATGAGCCGCTAGCGCTAGAGCAGGCTGATCTCGGGGACGGGCCAGACCCGGACAAAGGCGCGGCCGATCACCTCTCGCTCCTGAATGAACGTCGGCCGGCTGTTGCAGAGGAACCGGCTGTCCTTGGAGTTCTCCCGGTTGTCCCCCATGACCCAGATGTGGCCCGCCGGCACGCGAACCGGCCCGAAGCTCGCGGTCGTCTGGCCGGGCGGCAGGTAGGGCTCTTCGATGCGCTTGCCGTTGACGAGCACGCCACCGTCGCGGCCCTCGACCGAGTCACCTTCGACCCCCACCACCCGCTTGATGAGGTCCTTGATCACGGGGTCGCTGCCGTCGCAGTCGGGGCGCTCGAACACCACGATGTCGCCCCGGTGGATGTCGTGGAGGTGGTAGCTCACCTTGTTCACCAGCACCCGGTCGCCGATGTTGAGTTCGGGCTCCATCGACGCCGAGGGGATGAAGAACGCCTGCACGAGAAAGGTCTTCACCACGAAGGCCATGGCCAGGGCGGCAACGATGATCACCACCCACTCCACGGTGGAGCGGGCGGCGCGCCGGGCAAGGCTCGGAGGCGGGGGGGAGGGCGGTGCCTCCGGTGCTTCGATCACGAACTTCCGACGATACCCTCCGTCGCCTCGCTCGCTGCTGCAGGGTCGCGAACCTGTCGGGCTGCGACGACGCCGGCAGCCCCGCACCACTGGAAGAACACGGGGTCCTCCTCGGGCCCCCGCCCCATCGACGTGACCCGCAGCCCCCGCGCCGCCAACAGGGCCCCCACGTCGGGGGTCTGGTCCAACGCAGCAGCGGTGTCGAGGGGAGTGGCCGAGGTGAGCTCACGAGCGGTGTCCGTATGGTGGCTGACCCCCCGATGGCGCTCGCGGGGGTCGCCCTCGCTCACCCGCTCGGCCAGGATGGCAGTCCCGCCCAGAGCGGACGTGGCATCGAGGATGGTCACGACGTCGAGACCGGTGTGTCCGAGCCTGGTGCCGGTACCTACCACCCCGGGGCCGATCCCGGCGATGACGGCGTCAGCCCCGAGGTGGCGGGCCAGGGCCAGCCCCGAATGCACGTTGACCGCCTCCACGTCGCCGCCGAAGGCGTGCCCGGTGGAGATGGTGAGGTCCAGCAACCCGGCCTGGCGCAGGTCGTGCACCAGGTCGCTCAGCGCCAGCGGCAGCGCTGCCCCGTCGGTCATCAGGTAGGCGAGCCGGGCCCGGGGCCGCAGGTGCTTGACCACCACCGCCACGCCGGCCACTTGGCTGTGGAGCCCACAGGCGACCACCGGCATCCCGTCTAGGCTGGAGGGCGCGCCCACCGTCTCCTCCTCGGCGCCGGTGTCCACCTGGAGGCTCGTGTACCGCAGCTTGAGGACGTGCCCCGGCCCCCGCTGCGACCACTCCTGGCGGGCCAGGTTCCAGTGCACGACGTGCCAGCCCCCCGTGCCGAGGCCCAGCTCCACCGCCGTGGTGTTGAGAACGACGGGGTCCCCGGGCCTCACCGGCCCGACGAGCTGGGTCAGGACGTAGGCCCGGTCGCCGCCGGCCAGCACCCGCTGCAGGCCGGGCCGCTCACTCAGGATCTCCTCCACTGTCGCGGTGCGGTACGAGGGCACGGCCCTGGTCTACAGCGAGGCGATCAGCTTCTCCACCCGGTCGTCCCGGAACTTGAACGGGTCCTTGCACAGCACCGTCCGCTGGGCGTTGTCGTTGAGCTTGAGGTGGACCCAGTCGACGGTGTAGTCCCGCCGGCGCTCGGTCGCCCGCTTGATGAACTCCCCCCGCAGCCGGGCGCGGGTGGTCTGGGGAGGCTCGTGGACCGCCCGGTCGATCTCCTCGTCGCTGCACATGCGCTCGACGAGGTCTCTGTCCTGGAGCTTGTAGTAGAGGCCCCGGCGACGGTTGACGTCGTGGTACTGCAGGTCGAGCAGGGCCACCTTGGGATGTGTGAGCGACAGTGAGTGTTTCTCCCGGTAGG
>JAHWJQ010000147.1 GCA_019348305.1 Actinomycetota bacterium | reverse complement strand
CAGGGCTGGCAGGAGGCGGCCGGCGAGTACGGCGAGGAGGGCAGCTTCAAGTCCGTCGCCGACATCGACAGCCCCGAGGCGCTCAAGCAGGTCCGGGCCTACAAGCAGGAGATGAAGGCCAGGGCCAAGGCCAAGGCCTAGCGGTGCGCCAGCGCGACGCCGGCGCCCGGGAGCTTCCGGCGCTCGACCCCGACACCGGCGAGGTGCTCAGCGCCGGCGAGACAGCTGCCCCAGTCGCCCTACCGCTCCGGCCGAGCCGCCGGCTGCACCGCCTCGCCGCCGCGCTGGCCGTGCTGTCTGTGGTCGCCGGTGCCGGCGCCGCCTACGCGGGCTCGACGATCGCTTCGTTGCGGCGGGTGGAGCGAGCGTGGCAGACGGCGATGGCCCTCGACCGCCAACGGGCGGCAGCCGAAGAGCGGGTGGTGGCCGGGCTCCGGTCCTTCGGCGAGAGCGACGAAGCCGCCGTCGACCCGATCCGTCGCCTGGGCGCCGGCGAGGCCCGCCGCCTGGTTGGACTGGAGGCACAGTTGCGGGAGGCGAGGATCATCGACCGCGGGCTGAAGCGGCTCCGCGACGACATGGTGCGGGCGCTGCAGTTCCGCCGCTCGGCGCTCACCGCCAACCGCCTGCACCTCGACGACCGCGAGCTGCGCCCCCTGTCCGCCCGGCTGTCTGGCCACCGCGAACGCTGGCGCCTGCAGGCAAAGGCGCCGGCGGGCTTGCCCCGCTTGGCCGAGGCCGACCTGGCCCTGCAGCGGTTGTCGCAGTTCGCCGACGAGCCCACCGACACCGCGCTGGTCGGCCACACCGACTCGGATTTGGTGGTGGTGGACATCGACGCCAGCCAGGTCCGCCGGCGTCCGACGCCCGGTATCGACGCGGTGTTCGCGTGGCGCGACCTCGCCGTCGTTTCCGCCGACAGCCAGGTGAGCGCCCATCCCCTGGACGTGGCCCAGCCGCCGCGGTGGAGCGTTCCCGGGACCTCGGCCTTCCCCGCGGTCGAACCGGACCTCATCTGGGTGGGTGGTCCCGAGGGCGTGCGCTCGGTCGACCTCCAGGGAGTGACGGTGTCAGGGCCGGTGCCGGTGCCCCGCCACCGCGACGCCACCTTGGTGCGCGATGCCCTCGACGCCGTCGGCGTGCCGGCGGTGGTCAACGGCGCCGGCAGCGTCTTCGCCACCCCCATCGCCGGCGAGTGGCTGCGCCTGCTCCAGGCCCTCGAGCGCCCGACGGCGGCCACGCCGGCGCACGCCGCCGCGCTCAGCGTGTTCCTGGGCTGGACGGCGGAGCAGGTCGCCACCGCCGGCGATGCCGCCTGGGAGGAGCTCCACGCCCGGCTCCACCGGTGGGCAGGCGTGCTGCGTCGGCGGGGGGTGGCCTCGCTGCTGGAGACCGTCACCCTGGCCGAGGGCCTGCCGGGGCGCATGCTGGCCCAGGTCGATGGCGAGCGCCGGCTCACCGACCTGCGCCACGTCGCCCAGCTCCTGCACGCCGAGGCCACGTCCGAGCAGTTGGGCGTGACCGCCCTCACCGGGTGGCTGCGCCAGCGCATCGCCGAGGCCGGCGAAGACCGTGAAGCCGAGGACCGGGCCCGGCGGCTGGAGTCCGACGCCGAGGCGGTGCAGGTCATGACCGTCCACCGCAGCAAGGGGCTGGAGTTCCCGGTCGTCTACTGCCCCTACCTGTGGCACCCGGGCTGGATCCCGACCGACGAACCGCCCGTCTACCACGACGAACGGGCTGGCGACCGGAGGGCCATCGACGTGGGCAGCAGCGGGCAGGGCCGGTCGTGGCGCAAGCACGTCGAGGAGCGGCGGGGCGAGGAGCTGCGCCTGGCCTACGTCGCCCTCACCCGGGCCCGCCACCAGGCGGTGGTGTGGTGGGCGGGGTCGTGGGACAGCCGGGACTCGGCGCTGTGCCGGCTGCTGTTCTTCCGGGACGAGCACGGCAACGTGGCCGTCGACGGCGACGAGCCTCCCGGCGACGGCGAGGCCGAGGCGACCTTCCGCCAGCTGGCCGAACGGGCCCCGGGCTGCGTCAGCGTCGAGCGCAGCGACGGCGGCGACGGCACCGTGTGGGCGGGCGAGCCGCAGCCGCCGGCGTCCCTCGCCGCCCGCCGCTTCGGGCGCCGGCTCGACACCCAGTGGCGGCGCACCTCTTACAGCGGGATCACCGCCGGCGCCCACGACCAGCGGGTGGCCAGCGAGGCCGAGGACACGGTGGTGTCCGACGAGGAGGTGCTGGCGCCGCCCAGGGCGGCTGGCGACGACGCTGGTGGTGCCGGGCAGGCGCCGGCGCCGGCGCCGGCGGGCACGGGCGACGAGGCCCGGCTGCGAGCGGTTCCCTCACTGCTGGGCGCCATGCCCGGTGGCGCCGAGGTGGGCACGCTGGTGCACGGCGTGCTCGAGCGAATCGACTTCGCCGCCGCCGACCTCGACGGCGAGCTCATCGTCGCCCTCGACCGCGAACGGGCCCGCCGCCACGTCGACGTGGGAGACCCGGCGGCGGTGGCGGCCGGGCTGCGGGCCGCGGTGGAGACGCCGCTCGGACCGCTGGTGGGGGAAGCCCGCCTGCGCGACGTGGGCCGGGCCGACCGGGTCGACGAGCTGGGTTTCGAGCTGCCCCTCGCCGGCGGTGACGACCCCACCGCCGAGGTGTCGATCGACGACGTCGCCGCCGTGCTGAGCGAGCACGTCCCCGCCGGTGACCTGCTCGCCGGCTACGCCGAGCGCCTCGGCGACCCCTCGCTGCAGCACCGGCTGCGCGGCTACCTCTCGGGCAGCCTCGACCTGGTGGTGCGGGTGCCCGGCGCCGGCGGGGCGCCGCGCTTCGCCGTGATCGACTACAAGACCAACTGGCTGGGCGCCGCCGGCGAGCCGCTGAGCGCCTGGCACTACCGTCCCGAGGCCCTGGTCGAGGCCATGGAGCGGGCGCACTATCCGCTGCAGGCCCTGCTCTACACCGTGGCCCTGCACCGCTACCTGCGCTGGCGGCTGCCCGGCTACGACCCCGAGCGCAACCTGGCCGGGGCCCTCTATCTGTTCGTGCGGGGCATGGTAGGCGCCACCACGCCCCGGGTCGGCGGCCAGCCCTGCGGGGTGTTCGCCTGGAAGCCGCCGGCGGGCCTGGTCGAGGCCCTCTCCGGCCTGCTCGACCGGGGGAGGCCGGCGCCGTGACCGCCACCGAGGCCGCCCCCCAGGTCCCCGAGGTGCCCGGCGCCGCCGAGGCCGATCCGTTCGACGCCCGTCTGGCCCGCCAGGCTCCCGGCGTGCTGGGCCGGTTCAACGCCGCCGGCGTGCTCAACGCCGCCGACGTCCACGTGGCCCTGCGCCTGGGCCGCCTGACCGGCGAGGCCGACGAAGCCGTGCTGCTGGCCGCCGCCCTGGCCGTGCGCGCCCCCCGGCTGGGCCACGTGTGCACCGACCTGGGCACCATCCGCGCCACCGCCACCATCGACGTCGAGGCCCCCGTCGACCTGCAGGCCCTGCCGTGGCCCGACCCCGACGACTGGCTCCGGCGGGTCGCGGTCAGCCCACTGGTGGCCACCGGCGAGGGCGAAGGCGAGGGCGACGCAGCGCCTGACGACCGCCCGCTGCGACTCGCCGGCGCCCGGTTGTACCTCGACCGCTACTGGCGGGAGGAGCGCCAGGGGGCCGCCGCGCTGTCGGCCCGGGCCGAACAGGCGGCGGCGGGCGTCGACGCCGGCGTCCTGGCCCGAGGGCTCGACCGCCTCTTCGACGGCCCCGACCCCGACCACCAGCGCCTGGCCGGCGCCTCGGCAGTGCTGCGGCGGTTCTCGGTGGTGGCCGGGGGGCCGGGCACGGGCAAGACCACCACCGTGGCCCGGGTGCTGGCCCTGCTGCTCGAGCAGGCCGAGGCCGCCGGCTCGCCCCCTCCGCTGGTGGCCCTGGCCGCCCCCACCGGCAAGGCGGCGGCCCGCCTGGAGGAGGCGGTCCACGAGGAGGCGTCCCGCCTCGACGTGAGCAGTGGCGTCCGTGACCGGCTGGTGGCCACCCGAGCCTCGACGCTGCACCGCCTGCTCGGCTGGCGCCCCGGCAACCGCAGCCGGTTCCGCCACGACCGGGGCAACCGCCTGCCCCACGAGGTGGTGGTGGTCGACGAGATGTCGATGGTCTCGCTGTCGCTCATGGCCAAGCTGGTCGAGGCGGTGCGCAGCGACGCTCGCCTGGTGCTGGTGGGCGACCCCGAGCAGCTCGCCTCGGTGGAGGCCGGAGCGGTGCTGGGCGACGTCGTGGGCCCCGCCGCCGACGGACTGCTGATGCGGCCGCCGGCGCGCCAGGTGCTGGCCGAGGCGAGCGGTCACCAGGTGGCGGCGGAGGACCCGCCGGCCGGCGCCAGCATCGGCGACGGCATCGTCGTGCTGCGCCACGTCCACCGCTTCGGAGGCGGTATCGCCCAGCTGGCCGAGGCGGTGCGCCGGGGCGATGCCGGCGCCGCCCTGGAGGTGCTGGGAGGCGACACCGGCGACGTGCAGTGGATCGCCACCGACGTGGCGGAGACGCCGACCGCCGCCGCCCTGCGCCCGGTGCGAGACGCCGCCGTCGACGCCGGCCGGCGGGTCACCGAGGCGGCCCGGGCGGGTGAGGCGAGAGCGGCCATCGAGGCCCTGGCCGGCTTCCGGCTGCTGTGCGCTCACCGGCGCGGTCCCCACGGGGTGTCGACGTGGATGGCTCGGGTCGAGTCCTGGCTGGCGGCCGAGATCGACGGCTTCGCCGCCGGCGGCACCTGGTACGTGGGCCGGCCCCTGCTGGTGACCGAGAACGACTACGGCCTGCGCCTCTACAACGGCGATACCGGGGTGGTGGTGGCCGCCGGCGACGACCGGGTGGCGGCGGTGTTCGAGCGCCGGGGCGAGCTGCTCGAGCTCGGCCCCACCCGGCTGGCCGCGGTCGACACCGTGTACGCCATGACCGTGCACAAGAGCCAGGGCTCGCAGTTCGACACCGTGGCCGTGCTGCTGCCCGACCCGGCGTCGCCCATCCTCACCCGGGAGCTGCTCTACACCGCCGTCACCCGCGCCCGCCGGCGCCTGATCCTGGCCGGCACGCCGGAGACGGTCACCGCCGCCATCGAGCGCCCCATCGCCCGGGCGTCGGGGCTGCGGGCCCGGCTGTGGGAGGAGGACGTTCCCGCCGGCGACTGACGGCCGCACGTTGCCCTTAACTACCTGGCGTCGCCAGGACCATGCTCGGCATGGCAGTCGATGCCGACGTCCTCAGCCAGCTCCGACGGGGAGCGCTCCAGTACTGCGTGCTGGCTCTCCTGGACGGCGAGGAGCGTTACGGCTTCGACATCGCCCGCACCCTCGGGTCGATCGACGGCATGGTCACC
>JAHWJQ010000146.1 GCA_019348305.1 Actinomycetota bacterium | reverse complement strand
TGGCGAGCCCGAGCTGCGCCTGCGCGACGTGGAGGCGCCACGGCTGCAGTGGGAGCGCGAGTCGTGGCCGGTGGAGGCGACGCTCGACAATGAGGGGACGCTCCACGCGCGCACGAGCGGACGGGTGCGCGTGCGCTCGATCTTCGGCAACGAGGTCGCTTCGCTGCCGCTCAGGAGCGTCGTCGTCTTCCCGGAGCCGGGCTTGCCGGCTCCCTGCGCGATGCCGCCGCCGGCGACGAGGCCGGCGCCCCGCAGCCGGGCGTCGCGCATCGCCGTGCGGGCCACCACCGCCGGGTCCTCACCGGTGCCCAACCGACCGAGGTCGATGGCCACGATGGGCCGGCCGGCGGCGGCGAGGGCGGCGGCGGCCAGGCTCCTGCCCGATGAACCGGGCTTTTCCCGCAGGTAGCAGAGTCGCGCTCCCGCCCGCAGCGACCTGGCCAGTCCGGAGGGGTCGGGGGCGGCATCGGAGCGGGCCTCGGCCAGGAGGTGGAGCAGGTCGGTGTCGTCGTGGTCGTCGCCCAGCAGGTGCCGGGTCACCCGGTCGGGCACCTGCAGCGAGCGGGTGAGGAACGGCCGGTCGTGCTCGTCGACGGTGACCAGCCCTGCCGCGACCAGCGGTCCGCTGGGCGTGAGGCGCTGGCGCGCCCGGCCTGCCGCCGGCGGCAGCCCCGCCAGTTCCAGGGCGAGACCGATGCTGGCCCGGCGCCGCGTGACGTCGTCGTGCAGGTAGCCATACAGGCGCTCGAACCGGCTGTCGAGGTCCGGCGCCATGGCGACCAGGAGCAACTCCACGTCGAGCGGCTCGAGGCCGAAGGAGCGGGCCAGGCGGCGCAGGCGCAGGTCGGCGCCGGTGGCCTCGGCCGCATCGGCCTCGGCTTCGATAGCAGCCAGGAAGCGGCCCGTCTCCTGGTCGGGCGGCGGTGGGGGAGCGGCACCGGCCAACATCCGATCGACCTGCTCGTCGCTCAGGTAGAGGCCCCGGAAGGGGTCTTCCGCCGAGGGGTCTTCAGCCCGCCGGGTGGCGACCGTGACGCGTACCCGCGCCTCGATCACCCCCAACCTGTTGAGCAGGTAGGAAAGGGAGGGGTCGGCCTCGGTCATTCGCTTCCCGGCGGGGGGAGGCGGGTCACCTTGGTGGCACCATTGCCGTCGCCAGCAGGGGCGGCCTGCGTCGACTCCGACACACCGCCGAAGTCCCAGTTGAACACCGGCGGCGAGGCGATGAGGGGGGCGGCCGGCCTGAACCGGTCGGCGTCGATGGGGGTGATGATGACCAGGTCGAGGGAGGGCTTGAGCTCGCCGCCCAGCGCCGACCACACGTCTGACAGCGCCCGGTCCTCGGGAGGCGGCAGCGCGATGGTGACGTCGAGGGGCCAGCCGTTGTCCTTCAACGACCCGGCGAGCCATTCCACCGGCAGACGGTCGTTGCGCAGGAAGCAGCCCAGCATGGCCGACAGCAGCCGGTGCTCGTCCTCGGCGCGCTGGGTCCAGGCAGTGACCAGGTAGGAGAGCTTGAACACCCTGGGCATGGGCCGGCGCCCGGTGATGCGGCCGTCGTCGCCACGCACGTCGAACTGGCCCGCCTGGCGGCGTTTTAGGTCCTCTCGGATGTCATAGAGGTAGATGTCGATGGTGGGGGTGTTGCGGCGCGACGACCAGTCCTTGGTGGGCGCGTCGAACACCACCTCGACATCCGAGCCGTTGATGACGTCGCGGCGGACGATGGCCCGTAGGGTCTCGTCGACTTCGTGGATCACGTCTCCAGGCCTCAGATGAGGCCCTGGCGCACGGCGTAGGCGACAGCGTGTGACCGGTTGCGCAGGTTCAGTCGAGCGGTGACGTCGTGGATCACGTTCTTGATGGTGCGCTCGCTGTAGGCCAGGGAGGTGGCGATCTCGGCGGTGTCGTAGCCGTCGGCGACCAGCCGCAGCACCTCGATCTCGCGCTCGGTGAGACCCGACAGTGTGAGGCCGCGGGGCGAGAGCACCTGGCGCTGCAACTGCCCCACGTGCTCGAGCAGCCGCCCGAGCAGGTCGGACGGAACGCTGCCGTCACCGGTGGCGGCGGCGCGGACTGCGGCCAGGAGCCGTTCGGGGAGCGCCTCGCTGCGTCGCAGGAGCGCGCACGCCCCGGCCTCCACGCCGGCCAGCATGCCGCCGTCGTCGAGGCGGGTCACCACCAGCACCACCCGCGGGATGCCGTCGTTGCGCTGGATGGCCCGCACCACCCTGGTCGTCTCCTCGTCCACCTGGTCGACCACGACCACCGCCACCTGGGCCCGGTCGACGTCGTCGTCGACCACGTGAAGCTCGGGCCGGGCCCGCAACTGGCTGGCCAGGCCGGCCTGGGAGATCGGGTCGTGGGCGTAGACGTACACCGCGATGCGATCCGACATCTGAGTTCCTCCGCCTTCTGGGGGACCCCGCTGGCCCCCGTGCGCCCACCATGACACGGCCCCCTCATCGGGCACTTCACGACGACTCAACGGGCAGCAACTCTGCCCGTTCGGGTGCCCGGTAGGACCGGGATTTGCCCACCTCGGCGTGGTTAGCCTCACGGCCATGGGCTGCTCGGCGTCGCTCAACCCCTCCAACCTGGCCGTGATCCCCGGGTCTCAGGCCGAAGCGGAGCTGCGGGTACGCAACACCGGAACCGTCGTCGACCAGTTGCGGGTGGAGATCCTGGGCGACGCCGCCCCGTGGGTCACCGCCGTGCCGCCTTCGGTCTCGCTGTTCCCGGGGGCCGAGGCGACAGTGCGTCTGTTCTTCCGGCCCGAGGCCGTTCCGGGCGGCCCCGCTGGCGCCGTGCCCTTCGGGGTGCGGGTGCGCTCCCAGGAGGACCCCGAGGGCTCGGTCGTGGAGGAGGGGGTGCTCGATGTCGCAGCCGTACTTGGCGTCACCGCCGAGCTGATCCCCCGGACCTCTCGGGGCCGGCGCAAGGCCGAGCACTCCCTGGCCATCTCCAACACCGGGACGCGGCCGTTTCGGGCCAAGGTCGCTGCTTCCGACCCCGACCGCCACCTGGCGTTCGCGGTCGAGCCGACAGAGGTGACGGCCGAGCCCGACACCGCCTCGTTCGTCAAGATCAAGGTGCGGCCGACCAAGCCGTTCCGGCGCGGCGTCCCCCAGACCCGCATGTTCAACGTCACCGTCGAGGAGGCCGGCCAGCAGGTGGCGGCGGTGCAGGGGATGATGATGCAGGAAGCCATCGAGCCCCCCTGGCTCAGGCGGGCGGTGCTGGCGTCGCTGCTCGCGCTGCTGGCGCTGGTGGGGCTGTGGTTCGGATTGTTGCGGCCGACGGTGCGCTCGGCGGCCAAGGAGGCGGCCCAGGAGGCGGTGGCGCCCCCGACCATCGGGCCCGGCGGGGGAGATGACGCCGGCGGGGGCGGAGGTGGCGGCCCGGGCTCCGGTTCAGGCGGCGGCGGCGGAGACGTGTCGGTTGCCGGCGCCGGCCCGGGCACGGCCATCGGCGGGCGGTTGTTCCTGACCGACAAGGGCACCACCTCGTTCGCGGTGCCCTCCGGCTCGACGCTGCAGCTCACCGACGTCGTCCTCCAGAACCCAGCCGGCGACACCGGGCCGCTGCACATCCGCCGCGACGGAACGCCCCTCCTGGTCGTCGAGCTGGCCAACTTCCGCGACCTCGACTACCACTTCGTCGCCCCGATCCTGTTCACCGCCGGCCAGAAGCTCGAGCTCTTCGCCGACTGCACCTCTCCCGGTTGCACGCCCGGGGCCTACTTCGCCGGCTTCGTCGTGCGGGGCTGACGTGCGCCGCCTGTTGCTGGCGTCGGTGATCCTGGGCCTGGCGATGGCGTCGCTGGCCCTGCCGGCGGCCGGTCAGACCGCCACTCCTGTGGACATCGTGTCGATCAGCCCCGTGTGCGGTCCCGTCGGCGGAGCTCCAACCGTGACGGTCAAGGGCACGGCCGGACCTGGCGTGGAGGGGGGGCTCATCGCATACGCCCCCGACGACACGACGACCCTCGCTCGCACGAGCTGGTTCGCGGGCCGCACCCGTAACTTCACCGCCTCGATCACCTTCAAGACCACCACCAACGGCTACTACCGCCTGACGGCCACCGACGGGTCCACCAGCGACTCCGCGTACTTCAGCGCCCCCTGTCGCAACCCCCGGGTGGCGCTCGACCCCGACTGCTCCGTCCCCGGGCAGACCACCTCCCTCACCGTCTCCGCCTTCGACTTCGCGCCCAACGACCGCGGCTACGTCTACTTCGACTACTCCGGGCCAAACGACTACGGCCAGGCCCGTATCCGCATCCCCATCGACCCGGCCGGCAACTTCGCCACGACCGCCGCCTACAAGAGCGGGCCATTCTCGGTAACACCACCCGATCGCGACGTCCCAATCCGGGTCGAAGACTTGAGGGGCAACGTCGTCGACGTCTCCTGGCCCCGCTGCCCGCCGCCGGGCGTCACCCCGACCACGACGACCACGACCCGCTTCACCCCCGACCCGACGCCCGACCCCACACCTGACACCACCATGCGCGAGAGGGTGACGATCCCCTCCACCACCATCGTGACGCTGCCGCCCGACGACGCCCCCGTCGCCACCACCTCCACGAGCGTCGTGGTGCCACCGCCCACCGCCGGCGCCTCGCTCACGCTGACGCCTCCTCTGGGCCCACCGGGGGTCGTCACCCTGGCCGCAGGCGCCGGCTTCCCGCCCGGACCGGTCACCCTTGCCTGGTCCCGTGGATTGGGCACCACCTTCGCCATGGCCGGCCCCGACGGCACCTTCGCCGTCGGGATGCTGGTGTTCCCCAAGGACCGGCTCGGGCCCCGCACGGCGGTGGCCTCCGGTGGGGGAGTGAGCGCCAACGCCGAGTTCCTGGTGGTGCCGCCGACGGTCCAGCCGTCGGCCTCAGACGTCACCCAGATCACCAGGATCCGCCGCTTCACCCACCGCTAGTTGCTTCAGCCCACCGCTCCACGCCGACCAAGCCATTCTGGGGATGTCCGCGGACCTGCGGGGTGCGTCAACATCCCTAGGAGCCGGTGGCGGCGGGCGGGCTCCGCGAGCGTTCAGCGAAAGACGGTGGCCCGGTAGTACCGCAACTCGGCGAGGCTCTCGCGGATGTCGTCGAGGGCGCGGTGGCCCCCAGCCTTCACCGGTGCCCCCTCCACGGCCTCGGGGTACCACCGGCGGCACAGCTCCTTGACCGTCGACACGTCGACAGAGCGATAGTGGAGCCACTCCTCGATCTCAGGGAGCTGGGCGGCCAGGAACCGTCGGTCGGTACCTATGGAATTGCCACAGAGGGGGACGGTCCGGGGCTCGGGGACGTGGACCTTGATGAACTCGTGGGTGGCGGCGCCGGCTTCGGCCAGGGAGACGGTGGAGGCGCGGATGGCCTCGAGCAGGCCGCTCTCGCTGTGCAGGGCTC
>JAHWJQ010000145.1 GCA_019348305.1 Actinomycetota bacterium | reverse complement strand
GGCCCCGGCCGCCGCCGCCAGGTCGCCGGTGCCGTCGGCGGAGCCGTCGTCCACCACGATCACCTCCCGCACGTACCGGCAGGCCCTGGCCAGCTCCACCACCGAGGCGACCGTGGCAGCCTCGTTGCGGGCGGGGATGACGCAGTCGACGATCAAGTGGGCCGCGGTTCAGCTCCGGCGCAAGCCGGCCCGCTCACCCCGGGCAACGAACTTGATCGCCATCTTCCGCGAGGCCTCGTCGATCATCTCGTCGCCGAACATCACGGCGCCCTTACGCTCACCCGAGTCCCCCTCGGTCGCTTCACGGTAGGCATCGAGGATGGCCCAGGCCCGGTCGAACTGCTCCTGGGTCGGCGAGAAGACCTCGTTCAGGATGCTGACCTGGTCGGGGTGCAGGGCCCACTTGCCGTCGTAGCCCAGGACCTTGGTCCGCCTGCAGTAGTCACGGAAGGCGTCGTGCTCGCGCACCTTGAGGAACGGTCCGTCGATCACCTGCAGCCCGTTGGCCCGCCCGGCCATGAGGATCTTGTTGAACACGTAGTGGAAGTGGTCGCCGGGGTAGTCGGGGATGTGCACCCCGCCGGTGAGCACCGGCATCTCCATCGAGGCCGCGAAGTCGGCGGGGCCGAAGACGATGGCTTCGAGGCGGGGGCTGGCGGCGCAAATCTCTTCGACGTTGATGAGCCCGCGGGCCGTCTCGATCTGGGCCTCGATGCCGATGTGGCCGAGCGGCAGGCCGGCTTGGGCCTCCACCTGGGTGAGGAGCAGGTCGAGCGCCACCACCTCGGCCTGCGTCTGCACCTTGGGCAACATGACCTCGTCGAGGCGCTCGCCGGCGTTGCCGACCACCTCTATGACGTCGAAGACGGTCCATTTCGTGTCCCACGCGTTGATGCGGACGCACAGCACGCGCTCGCCCCAGTCCAGGTTCTTGACGGCATCCACGACCTTGGCCCGGGCGCCGTCCTTCTCCAGGGGCGCCACCGAATCCTCGAGGTCGAGGAACGTCATGTCGGCCGGCACGCTCGGGCCCTTCTGGAGGAACCGCTCGCTCGAGCCCGGGACGGAGAGGCACGAGCGACGAGGGAGGTCACGGGTACGCGCTGACATGGTGGCAAGGCTACGGGGGCCGCCGAAGCTTCCCAACTCGGCCCCCCGGCCCCGGGACGTAGATCAGAGGTGGGCCAGGAAGAAGTCGCGGATGCGTTCTTCCATGAACACCCGGTCGGCCTCGGAGCGGGGCACGTGGCGCTCGTCCGGGAACAGGAGCAGCTCGTAGGGGATGCGCTCCCTGATCAGCGCGTTGACCAGCCGGGCGGTGTGGCGGAAGTGGACGTTTTCGTCGATGAGGCCGTGCACGAGCAGGAGCCGGCGGTCACGCAGGCCGGCGACGTGGGTCATCACCGATGACGTGCGGTAGCCGTCGGGGTTGTCCTCGGGCAGGCCCATGTAGCGCTCGGTGTAATGGGTGTCGTAGCCGTCCCAGGAGGTGACGGGGGCGCCGGCCACGGCCACCCGGAACACCTCCGGCTCCTTGGCCAGGCACAGCGCGCTCATGTAGCCGCCGTAGCTCCAGCCGTAGATGCCCACCCGGTCCGGGTCGGCCAGCCCTTCATCGACCAGCCAGCGCACCACCGTCACCTGGTCGGCGACCTCGACGTTTCCGAGGTCCCAGCGGATGGGCGCCTCGAAGCCGAGCCCCCGGCCGGCACTGCCGCGGTTGTCGGCCACGACCACCATGAACCCGAGGGAGCGGAGGTACTGGGCCCGCATGCCGGCGGTGAGGCCCCAGGAGTCGGTGACCCGCTGGGCGTGGGGGCCGCCGTAGACCGAGACGATCGTGGGGAAGGGGCCTTGCCCGGGCGGGCGGTAGAGGGCGGCGTGGAGGGTGACGCCGTCGGAGGTCTGCACGGTGACCAGCTCGGGTGCCTCGAGGTCGAGCTCGGCCAGGCGGGGATCGGGCGGGGCACCGGCGGGCAGGAGCGGCCGGGGCTGCTCCCCTCGCGGGTGGAGGGAGCGGATCACGGCCTCGGGCGGGCGGGTGATGCTCGACCAGGTGTCGACCATGCGGCGGCTGGGCTGGTGGACGGCGCCGGCATGGGTGCCGGCACCCTCGGTCAGCCGGCGCACCTGCCCCCCTTCCAGGACGACCTCGTAGAGGTGGCGCTCGAGCGGCGAGTCGCCGGTGGCGGTGAACCACACCCGGTCGTCGCCCACCTCCACCACCGCCTCGACCTGCCACTCCCCCTCCGTCAGCACCCGCTCCAGGGAGCCGTCGACGACGGAACGGACCTCCAGGTGACGAAAGCCGCTGCGCTCCGACCCCCACAGGAACCGGTCACCCCCCAGAGGGCGGAGCAGGTCGTGCAGGTTGACCCAGACCTCGCTCTCCTCGCTCAAGAGCGGCCGGCAGGAGCCGGTGGCGGGGTCGAGGGCGACCAGGTCGAGGCGGGTCTGGGTGCGGTTCTGCAACTGCGCGACGAGCAGGCCGGGCGCCAGCCAGTCGACCCGGGCCAGGTACTCCCAGCCGGTGCCCAGGTCCATCCACACCGGGTCGCCGCCGGCGGCGTCGACCACGCCCAGACGCACGCGGGCGTTGTCATGACCGGCGAAGGGGTAACCGTGGTCCTCCTGGGCGCCCTCGCCCACCGAGTCGCTTCCCTGGTGGACGATCCGGTAGACAGGGATGGCGGTCTCGTCGACCTCGGTGAAGGCCAGCATCGCCCCGTCTGGCGACCACCAGAAGCCGTGGGACCGGTCCATCTCCTCCTGGGCGATGAACTCGGCCAGCCCGTGGGTCCTGCCCGTCCCCCTGGCCCCCCGGGTGAGCTGGCGGGGATGGGAGCCGCCGTCACAGGCCACGACGAACAGCTCGTCGTGCTGCACGTAGGCGACCATCGACCCGTCGGGGGACAGCTGCGGATCGAGGAGTGGCCCCTCTTGCGCACTCGCCACCAGCCGGGGCTCGAACCCCGGCGCGTCCAGCACCCGCAGGCCGTCGGGCTGGGGCACCAGGAGGCGGTTCGCCTGCTTCGCCCACGCGAACGTCGTGACGCCCTGGCCCAGCTCGCGCTGGCGCTCCCGGCGCAGGCGCTCCTCCAGCGACAGGCCCTCCTCGGTGACGGCTCCGGGCCCGCCGGCACCCATCAGCTCGCGGACTTCGCCGCTGTCGACCTCGTGCACGAACAGACCCCGCCGCAGCGAGTGGTCCGGGCTCCAGAGGAAGGCGACCCAGCGGCCGTCGGGGCTGAAGGCAGCGGCCGCCGCAGCATTGGTTCCCGGCTGCGGGTAGCGGGCGACGGCGGTGACGTCGATGGCGCCGGGGGCACGTCCCCGGGTGCCGGCGTCAGCCAAGCTTGGCCCGGAAGAACTCCAGCACCCGGCGCCACGCCAGCGCCGCCGCCTCGGGGTCGTGGACCTCGGGCCGCTGGTCGTTGAAGAAGGCGTGGTGGGTCCCCGGGTAGGTGAAGATCTCGACCTCGACGCCGGCGTCTCGCAGCGCACCCTCCAGCCGGCGCACCGACTCGGCGTCGGCCATGTCGTCCTCGGCGGCGTAATGACCCTGCACCGCGGCCTTCATCCCCGAGTAGTCCGGCTGCGCCCCGGGCCACGGGATCAGGCCGTAGAAGGGGACGACCGCCTTGACCGCGTCGCCCTGCTGGGCCCCCAGCACCAAGGCCAGCCCGCCGCCCATGCAGAAGCCGATGACGCCCACGTTGCCATCGGCCCGCCCGGCGACGAACTGGACGGCGCCGCCCATGTCCTTGGCCGCCTGTTCGAGGTTGAGCGCCATCATCAACTTGGCGGCCTCGTCGGGCTCGGTGGTCGTCTCGCCCCGGTAGAAGTCGGGGGCCAGCGCCACGAAGCCCTCGCCGGCGAAGCGATCGCAGACGTCTTTGATGTGGTCGACCAGGCCCCACCACTCCTGGATCACCACCACCCCGCCGCCGGCGACGGACGAGGGGGTGGCCAGGTAGCCCTGCGCAGTCATCCCGTTGCTGGGGAACTCGACGATCTCGCCCATGAACGAGAAATTACCCCCGGTCCCACCGCAGCAGCTCGGGCACGATCGGGCAGTCGGCCCGCTGCACCGCCTCGGCCGGGACGTGGGGCCCGGTGGGGCCGACCACGGCCGTCACCCAGTCGAGGGGGACCACCTCGTGTTGTAGCTCCCACGGCTCGCCGGCATCGGTGATTCGCGTCACCAGCGCCTCCCACAGCCGGCCCGGCAGCACCCGGCCGGCACCGGCGACCACCCACACCTCGAGCCCGAGGCCGGCGCCCAGGGCGGCCGCAGCGAGGGAGCCGGCGGTGGCGACGAACCCGTCGGGCCCGAGCGCCGTCGCCTCCAACAGCACCAGCGCCGATTCCCGCACGGCGCCGCCGAGGGCACCTTCGGCCACCGTCACCGCGTCGGCGCCGGAGCCACGCAGCCGGCGCACGAGCCCTGACCCCTCGCCCTGGCTGTCGACGACCAGGACCTCGAGGTCGCCCCGGCGCCGCAGCGCCGCCCCCGCCTGTTCCGGCCATCCCAACACGGTGACGGTGGCGTCGTCGGGGAGGTGGGCGGCGACCGCTCGAGCGGTGGGGTCGGCATCAAGAGCGTCGGCGGCGGCGTAGGCCTCGGCCGGCGGGTCCTGGGCGGCCAGCACCCGCGCCCCCAGCCACCACATGGGGCCGACCTCGGGGTGACGGTCGATCAGCCGCCGGCAGGCGGTGACCATCCCGGCCAGGTCGTCGCCCACCAGGGCCAGCGCCTCGGCCGCCTCCCGCACGAGCAGCGAAGGTCCCGCCCCCTCGGCCCGGGCCACCCAGCGCAGCCGCTCGATGGGATGCGGCACCGGCTACGCGCCGGGCTTGAAGACCATGAGGGCGATGACGATGACGGTGATGAGGTTGACGGTCATCCCGCCCAGGGCGACGCGCTTCTCCAGTGCCTCGATCTGGGCCACCTCGGGAGGGCGCCCACCTCCGGATGCGGCGGCGGCGACCAGCTCGCCCGCGAGTGCGTTCATCCGCCTGGCGGACGGGAACACCAAGCCGTGCAGCAGCCCTATCGCCACGAAGTACAAAAGGAAGCTGAGGGAGATCCACAGCTGGCTGAACTCCCATACCCCGTCGCTCAGCACGACCAGGACGATCCCGAACACGAAGACGGCGTACATGGCGTACTGGGCCAGCTTGGTCACGGCCAGAGTGGCCTCTGCGATGGCCAGGCCGCCGGCGCCGGGGCGACGCTTGGCCTGGGCGTCGTAGGCCCCGTTCAGGAACATGCTGCCGAAGCCGACGACCACCGCCACCAGGTGGAGCACGAACACCAGGTTGTACAGCGTCGAGTTGACTCCCACTTCGGTCCTTTCTCCGGCGCCTCCGCACCTCGCCCGGGCGAGACTACCTGGGGTACGTTCTTCCGCCGT
>JAHWJQ010000144.1 GCA_019348305.1 Actinomycetota bacterium | reverse complement strand
GTTGCGGGTCATGCGGACGGCGGCGCCGTAGAGCGAGGGCATGTGCTCCATCGCCTGTTCGGTGAACTGCTCCTGGCGAGCGACGGCGGCTTCCGTCTCATGGGCCATGCTCCGACCCTACCCCCGGCTGCCTCGGCCACCCACTCGCGCCACCAGGGGCCGGAGAATGTGTCAGGGTCTCGGGATGCTGTTCGGCATCAGCGCCTACGGGTACCTCCAGGCCTTGAGCATCCCGGTGGCCGTGGTCCTGCTCATCGGCGTGATCGGCGCACTGATGGGCGTGATCACCGGGAAGAGCTGGAAGCAGTGGTGGGTGGAGGACGACAGCTAGCACGCCTCAACCAGAAGAGAGAGAGTGAGTGAGCCCGAGAAGGGAATCGAACCCTTGACCTACGCATTACGAGTGCGTTGCTCTGCCGTCTGAGCTACTCGGGCGCCGGCGAGCCAGGTTAGTTCGCGGCCCGGGCAGGCTTTCAGAGTTCCGCGGCGTCGGTCAGGGCGACGAGCAAGCCCTGGACCAGGAGCGCTTCGTTGGGGTTGCGGACGAGCGCCTCGCTGGCGGCGTCCAGGGCTCGGAGAGCGGCCACCGCTCCCTGGCGGCTGACCGGGGCGGTGCCGGCGCCGGCGAGGGCGCCGGCCACCAGGGCGTCCCGGTACACCGCGGCCAGTGCGGCCATGCCGAAACGGAGCTCGTCGGCCCGCACCCGGCGCTGTTCCCGCTTGTGGCGGTCCTCCAGCTCCTTGTGACCCGATCCTCGCTGGCCGTAGGCCTGGAGCCGCTCCTCCAGCTTGGCGACCTCGTCCGCCTGGCGCTTCCGGAGGGGGTGCAGGACGGTGTCGATGCCACCCAACAGCTCCTCGGCGATGCCGGCCACGGCGGCGCCGGTACCGTCGAGCCTGGTCGGCACGCCGCACCAGGCGGCACGGCGGGCGGCGAAGCCCGGGTCGGCGGCGAGCAGCCGGGCCCGGTCCAGCCGGCCCCCGCAGGCGCCGGCCACCTCCGTGGCCAAGGCCGGCTCGACCCCGTCTGAGACCAGGACCGAACAGATCACCTCGGGCGCCAGGGGGGCGAAGTCGACCCGGACGCAGCGGCTGGCGATGGTGACCAGTTCGGCTGCGACCTGCTCGGCCAGCACCACGAACACCGTCGTGGGCGGTGGCTCCTCCAGCGTCTTGAGCAGGCGGGCGTAGTGCTGGTCGACCAGGTGGAAGTCCACGAGGACGATCACCTTGAAGCGGCTCTGGCCGGGTGGCCTCGACGCCAGGCGGATGACCTCGTCGATCTCCTGCACCCGAATCGAGGCGCCGCTGCGTTCGACGAAGACGAGGTCGGGGTGGCGCTCGGCCAGCGCAGTGACGCAGGAGGGACACACGCCGCACCCGCCGGCGTCACAGAGAACGTCGGCGGCGAAGGCCCGCGCCGCCTCCCGCACTCCCGTCCCTGCCTGGCCCACGAAGAGATAGGCATGCACCGGCGCCCGGGCCGCGGCCCGCAGGTTCGCCACCGCAGAGTCCTGGCCGATCACCGCGGCGTACAGCGCCGACGGGCCTCCGTCAGTCATCGATGCCCGCCCACCGGCGGTAGACCGAGCTCACTCGCTCGGCCACCTCCCGCACGGTGCCGACGCCGTCCACCACCACCCAGACATCAGGCTCCGCCTCGACCAGCTGGCGGAAGCCGTCATGGACCCGGCGGTGGAACTCCTCGCCGGCCGCTTCCATGCGGTCGGCCGGGGCCCTCATGCGCTGAGCGCTCACTTCGGCCGGGACGTCGAGCAGGATGGCCAGGTCGGGCCACAGCCCCCGGGTCGCCCACGTGCACAGGGCACGCACGGCGTCGGCACCCAGCCCCCGGCCGTAGCCCTGGTAGGCCAGGGAGGAATAGGCGGAGCGGTCGCTCACCACGACCTTGCCCTCGTCCAGCGCCGGCCGCACCCGCTCGGTCACGTGCTGGGCCCGGTCGGCGGCCATGAGCAGGGTCTCGGCTCGCTCGTCCACCCCGATCACCATGGGGTCGAGCAGCAGCGCCCGGATGCGCTCACCGACCACCGTCCCGCCCGGCTCCCGGGTCAGCACCGCCTGCAACTTGGAGGACAGAAGCAGTGCCTGGGTCGTCTTGCCGCTGCCCTCGCCGCCCTCGAAGGCGATCCAGCGACCTGCGGAGTCGCTCACGCCCGCTCGCCTGGTCGCTCACGCAGAACGCCCAAGGCCAGTCCCCCGGCACCCAGGATGATGAGCCCCCCGAGCCAGAGCGTGAGCCTCGTGCCGGGGACGGAGACCTGTAGCCCCGCCAGCTCGACCCGACGGTCGAGCAGGTCGCGGGACAACTTGTCGAGCAGGGAGGACAGGAACGGCGCGATGGCGAAGGCCAACAACAGGCAGAACCGCACCATCGTGTACAGGGTGGCGAAGACCCGGCCCCGCAGTTCGTCGGCCACGTTGGTCTGGATGATGGTGAAGCCGAGGACGTAGATGGCCCCGGCGAACATCCCGAGCAGCGAGACGAAGAACAGCGCCGGGCGCAGGTCGGACATGGCGGCGCCGGCGAGGATGGCGAGGCCGGCGCCGAACACCGCCACCACGAACACCCGCAGGTGGGGCAGCCGGCTCTGGAGCACCGAGAGCGCGACGATCCCGCCCGCCACGCCGATGCCGAGGGCGGTGAGCAACAGGCCGAAGGAGGCCGATCCTCCCCCGAGGGTCTCCTGGGCGAAGCGGGGCCCGAGGGGCACGAGCATGCCGCCGCCGATGAGGCCGGTGGCGATGGCCAGCATCACCGCCCGGATCAGCCGGCTCTGGCCGATGAAGGCGAACCCCTCCTTCACCTCGCGCACTGCCGCCCCCAGCTCGATGCCGCCGCGGGCACCGGCCGCCTCCACTCGCCGGCGGGGCAGGTTGAGCGTCGAGATGAGGGCCGCGGACACGAAGAAGGTGCCCACATCGAAGTAGAGGGCGACGAACTCCTGGTCGACCCTGAGCCCGGCCAGCGCCTCGTAGCGACCGAGGAACACCGCCACTCCGGCCAGCAGCGCGAAGAGCGCCGATCCCACCGGGAAGGTGCCGTACGCGGCGACCAGGGACAGCGAGTTGGCGGTGGCCAGGTAGTGGGCGGGGACGATCCTGGGCACCGACGCCTCCTTGGCCGGCGCCCAGAGCAGCGTGAAGATCTCGAGCAGCAGCGAGGCCAACACCAGCCCCCCCACGGTGTCCACCCAGGGAAGCGTGGCGACGACCAGACCGCGACCGATGTCACAGGCGACCATCACCCGCTTGCGGTCCCAGCGGTCGACGAGCACTCCGGCCACGGGGGCCAGGAAGAAGCCGGGGACCAGGCGGGCCGACAACACCAGGCCGACAGCCGCCTCCGGCGAGCCGCCCCCGCCGACGCGGGTGGCCAGGGCGGTGAGGGCCACGAAGCCGATCCAGTCGCCCAACGACGAGGCGACCTGGGCCAGCCACAGCCGGAAGAACGAAGCGGAGCCGAACAGACGGGCGGTGCTGAAGCCCTCGGGCGGGATGTACTCGGCGTCGCCCAGGGACGGCACCGTCGGCTGATCGGCCTCTGCTGCTTGGTCGTGCTCCTCGTCTGACAAGAAGGGCTCCGCCACCGCTCGGCCAGGCTAGGAGGTCGCGGGCTCCGCCGGGCTCAGGGTTGGTTCGATGGCCCCGCCTGGCCGGTGCCCTTGTCGCCACCACCGGCCGCCTTTGCGGCCGCCTTCTTCGAACCGCCCGCCTTTGCGGCCGCCTTCTTCGAACCGCCCGCCTTTGCCGCCGCCTTCTTCGAACCGGCCGCCTTCTTCGAACCGGCCGCCTTCTTCCTGCCCTTGGTGACGGGGCCGCGGGCGCGGCGGTCGGCCAGCAGCTCGGCCGCCCGCTCCAGGGTGATGGAGTCGACGCGGTCGCCCGAGCGCAAGGAGGCATTGGTCTCACCGTCGGTCACGTAGGCACCGAAGCGGCCCTCCTTGACCACTACCGGCTGCCCGCTCACGGGATCGTTGCCGAGCTCGGCCAGGGGAGGAGCTGCCGCCCGCTGCTGCCCCCGGCGCTGCTTGGGCTGGGCGAAGATGGCGAGCGCCTCCTCCAGGCTCACCGTGAACAGCTGCTCCTCGCGGTCGAGACTGCGGCTGTCACCACCCTTGGCCAGGTAGGGCCCGTAGCGGCCGTTCTGGGCGGTGATCTCTTCGCCGTCCGCCGGGTCGGTACCCACCACACGGGGCAGGGTGAGCAGCGTCAGAGCCTCCTCCAGCGAGATCGTGTCGAGTGTCATCGACTTGAACAGCGACGCCGTGCGGGGCTTGGTCTTGCTCGCGCTGTCGGGCTCCCCGAGCTGCACGTAGGGCCCGAACCGCCCGGCCCGGGCGTAGACGGGTAGCCCCGATTCGGGGTCGATGCCCAGCTCGCGGTCGCCGCTCGGGGCGTCCAGCAGTGCCTGGGCCCGTTCCGGGGTCAACTCGTCGGGTGCCAGGTCCTCGGGCACCGACGCCCGCGCCTCGCCCCGCTGCAGGTAAGGCCCGTACTTTCCCACCCGCACCACGATGTCGCCGCCGATCGGGATGCTGTTGATCTCCACCGGGTCGATCTCGTCGAGGCGCTCCGACACCAGGGTCCTCAAGCCCGCTCGACCGTTCCCGAAGTAGAAGCGGCGCAGCCAGGGGATGCGTTCCTGGCCGCCGTTGGCGATCTCGTCGAGGTCGTCCTCCATTGCTGCGGTGAGCCCGTAGTCGACGAGTTGGGGGAAGTGGCGTTCGAGGAGCGCGGTGACGGCGAAGGCGGTGAAGGTGGGGACCAGGGCGCTGCCCCGCTTGCGGGCGTAGTCGCGCTGTTGGATGGTGTCGAGGATCGAGGCGTAGGTCGAGGGCCGCCCCACGCCCAGCTCCTCGAGCTTCTTGACCAGAGACGCCTCGGTGTAGCGGGCAGGAGGATTGGTGGAGTGCTCCTTGGGCTCGAGGCCCTCCAGCGACAGCCGGTCGCCGGCCGAGAGCCCCGGCAGCGGTCGCTCCTTGTCGGCCAGTTCGGCCTCCGGGTCGTCGGAGCCCTCGACATAGGCCCGGCGGAAGCCCGGAAAGGTGATGACCGTGCCGCTGGTGGCGAACTCGACGTCCTCACCGGCACTCGACGTGCCGGCGATGCGCACGGTCACCGTGTGACCGACGGCGTCGGCCATCTGCGATGCGACCGTACGCATCCAGATCAGCTCGTAGAGCCGGGCCTCGTCGCTCGGCACCTCCCGGCGCACGTCTTCCGGCAGGCGGAACGCCTCCCCCGCCGGCCGTATCGCCTCGTGGGCCTCTTGGGCGTTCTTGACCTTCTTGGCGTAGACCCTGGGCTTGTCCGGCAGGTAGGCCGGCCCGTACTTCTCCCGTACGAGGGCGCGGGCAGCCTCCAAAGCGGTGTCCGACAGGGTGGTGCTGTCGGTGCGCATGTAGGTGATGTAGCCGTTCTCGTACAGGCGCTGGGCCGCCTCCATGGTCCTGCGGGCGGCGAAGCCGAGCTTGCGGGCTGCCTCCT
>JAHWJQ010000143.1 GCA_019348305.1 Actinomycetota bacterium | reverse complement strand
CGACGGCCGCCCAGGAGCTGGCCTTCACGCTGGGCAACGGCTTCGCCTACGTCGAGGCGGCCACTGCTGCCGGCCTCGCCGTCGACGAGTTCGCCCCCCGGCTGTCGTTCTTCTTCAACTCCTACTGGGACTTCCTCGAAGAGGTGGCCAAGCTGCGGGCGGCCCGGCGCATCTGGGCCCGGTGGATGTCCGAGCGCTACGGCGCCAAGAACCCGCGGTCGCTGCAGTGCCGCTTCCACACCCAGACCGCCGGCGTCTCCCTCACCGCCCAGCAGCCCGAGGTCAACCTGGCCCGGGTGGCCATCCAGGCCCTCGCCGCGGTGCTGGGCGGGACCCAGAGCCTGCACACCGACGCCTACGACGAAGCCCTCGCTCTTCCGACGGAGAAGGCGGCGCGGCTGGCCCTGCGCACCCAGCAGGTCGTGGCCTACGAGTCGGGGGTGGCCAACGTGGCCGACCCGTTGGGCGGCTCGTGGGCCGTGGAGGCGCTCACCGACGAGATGGAGCGCCGGGCCGAGGAGATCTTCAGCCACCTCGACGAGATGGGCGCGGGTTCCATCCTCGCCGGGGTGTACGCCGGCATCGAGAAGGGCTGGTTCCAGGGCGAGATCGCCCGCTCCGCCTACGAGGCCGAGTTGAAGGTCAACGACGGGCGGCGCATCGTCGTGGGCGTCAACGCCTTCACCGAGGGCGACGACGAGCGGCCGACACTGCTGTCGATCGGCGCTGAGGCAGAGGAGGCGCAGCTGAAGCGGGTGGCCGAGGTCCGCCGCTCGAGGAGCCAGGAGGCGGTCGACGAGGCCCTCCGCCGGCTGGCGGCAGCCGCGGCAGAGCCGACCGCAAATCTCATGCCGCCGATGCTCGAGGCGGCCAGGTGCTACGCCACTCTGGGCGAGATGGTGGAGGCGCTGGCCGGCGTCTTCGGCCGGTACCGGGAGGCCACCGGCATCTGAGCCGCGACCCGGTTCTGGGACTCGGTTCCCCAGGACGAAATGCGGATCCTGATGGGTGTCGCTGGCGGCTGGCCCCTTTTGCTATGGTCGGTCCGTGCGACGGACGAGGGCGGCCATCTTCTCCGTCGTCATGGCCGCTGGTGTCGCCTCCGCCTCCGGCGCCGCAGCCCAAACGACGGGCACCACCACGACGATGCCGCCGGTGCGGTCGATCCCGGTGACCCCGGCGACGACGACCACAGCAGCGCCGGCGAATGCGGCCCGCACCACCGAGACGGCCGGGGCCCAGGCAGGCCAGGCAGGCCAGACCACCCAGACAGGCCAAACAGCAGCGGACCTGGCCGACACCGGCGTCGCCGCCGACAAGCTCGTGCCCCTCGGCCTCTTGCTCATCGGCCTGGGCGCCGGCCTGCAGGGTGCCGCCCGCCGGCCCCGCCGGCACTACGGCATTCTGTAGACACCCCGCCGGGCGACGCCGGCCGGCCCGCCGCTAGCCTCCACCTCCATGTCCGAGGTCAGCCTGTGGTGTCCGAACTGCGCAGCGGAGTACCGCGAAGGCGTGGCCGTCTGCGCCGACTGCGCGGTCGCGTTGAGCGACACCCCTCCTGCCGAAGAGGAGGACAGCCAGGTGATCGTCTACGAGCTCGACGACCTGACGCCTGACCAGCGGGGGGCCCTCGAGCTGCGCCTGCAGACAGACGGCATCGAACACCAGTGGGAGACGCCGAGCGGGGCCGATGTCGAGGCCAACTACGAGGGAGGCCAACCGTGGGCGGTGGCCAGCGATCTGGTGGTGGGTGAAAAGGACGAGGAGGCCGTCGACGCCATCCTCGACGAGATCGAGAGCCCTGACGCCTTGCAGGCCGTGGACGCCGACGGCGCCGACGACGAGGCCACCTATGCGGTGATGGGCCAGCTCTACGTGGCCGCCGACCGCCTCAAGGACGACCCCGGCGACCTGGCACTGGCGGGAGAGTTCTTCGACGCCGCTGACGCCGCCCGCAGCATCGACCCCCCCTTCGGTATCGACCCGGAGGTGTGGCGCCGCGTCCAGGAGCTGGCCGGCGAGGTGAGCTCGTCCATCGAGCAGGAGGAGGACGACGAGGTGGTGGCGGCGCACGCCCAGCGGCTGCGCGACGTGCTCTTCACCTACGTGTAGCGCCGTGCTCCTGGCTGAGCTGGAGGTACGCCACTCCCGTCCCTACGCCCCCACGCGCCGGGTGGCCCTGGGGGCCCTGTGGCTGCCGACGGACCCCCCGCCTGGCTTCGGCGGGCTCCTGTTGGCCGGCGTGGTGGCTGCCGGCGTGAGCGCCCTCGAGGACGACGAGACCCTCGACCGGGTCGACGAGCTGCTCCAGGACCTCGAGGCCCGCCGGCGCATCGTGCAGCCCCGCGTCCTGCACCGCTTCCAGTCCGACGTCCACGGCCTCGATCTGAGCACCCACCGCCTGGTCGGGGAGGGGGAGTCGCTGTCGCTCGAGATCGACGGTCACGGGGCGGTGATGCCGCAGATCCTGGGCGCCCTCTACGCCGCCGGGCACCTCTCCTACAAGGTGCGCGAAGACGTCTTTCGTCTCCTCCGCCGGGCAACGCGGTGGACGGGCGGCATCGACGAAAAGCTCATCGAGTTCCTGACCGGGGACGAGGCGGGCAGCTTCCGGCGGCGGGGCCAGCCCAACGACGAGCAGTGGGCGCTGCGGCTGCTCGGGTTCTCCCCCGACAGTGAGCCGGCCCGCAGCGACATCCAGAAGCGCTTCCGCACCATGGTCAGAGACGTCCACCCCGACCACGGCGGCGAGGCGGCCGGCGCCGGCCAGCGGATCCAGGACCTGACCGAGGCCCGCCGCATCCTCCTGCAGACGGCGTGAGGGGTGCACTGCTGCTGGCCCCGGGGGCCAGCGCCAACCGCAACCAGCCGGCCCTGGTCGCCATCGACGAGGCGGTGACGCCTCTGGGGGTGGCGGTGGCCCGCATCGACTTCCCCTACACGGTCGCCGGGCGCAAGGCGCCCGACCGGCCCCCGGTCCTGTTGTCGACAGTGGTGGAGGAGGCGGGGCGGCTGGCCCGGGGCGCCGGCGTCGACCCCGGCCGGCTGGTGCTGGGGGGGCGGTCGATGGGCGGCCGCATCTGCTCGATGGCGGTGGCCGACGGCCTCCCCGCGGCCGGCCTGGTGCTGGTGTCCTACCCGCTGCACCCACCGGGGCGCCCCGAGCGTCTCCGCACCGAGCACTTCCCGAGGATCGCGGTGCCCTGCCTGTTCCTGTCGGGGACCAGGGACGCTTTCGCCACCCCCGCCGAGCTCGAGTCGGCGACGACGGCCATCCCCGCGCCGGTGACCCACCAGTGGATCGACGGCGGCGACCACGGGCTCAGGGGACGCGACCGCCCGGTGGCCGAAGCGGTGGCGACCTGGGCGGCCGACCTACTGGGACTGGGTGCCGGCGGGGGTCGAACGGCTGGGTGACGGGTCGGGGTGGCGCTGGGCGGCTGCTCCACCGGGAGAACCACCGGCGCCCCCCGGTGCCGCGCCCGGGCGGGAGCGCGACGCCTTGGGACCCTTGGTGTCGTAGTAGGAGGGCCGGGGGGTGGGCTCGGTCTTGTTGAGCACGATGCCGATCGGCTGGGCACTCACCTGGCGGAGGCTCTCGACCAGATGGCGCACAGGTCGCCGGCGGCTGTTCTGGGCGTCGACGACGATGAGCGTTGCGTCGCACTGCGAGGCGATGGCCAGGGCGTCGGCGAACAGACCGCTGGCCGGCGTGTCGACGATCACCAGCTCGGCCCACGTCATGGCGTCGAGCGCCTCTCGGAAGAGACGCCCCCCGAACAGCCCCGCGGGGTCTCCCACCTGCGAGCCCCCCGGCACGACCCTGAGCCAGCCCGCCACCAGGTGGCCCATGTTCGGGATGTCGAGGGTCCCGGTGAGCACCTCGCTCAGCCCCGGCGTGCGGGGCAGCCCGAGCCGGTCGTGGAGGACTGGCCGGCGCAGGTCGCCGTCGATGAGCACCACCGGCACCTCGAGCGCAGCCGCCTCGCGCGCCAGGTTCAGCGCCGTGAAGGTCTTTCCCGACCCCGGGTCGACGCTCACCACGGCCAGCGTCCTCAGCCGCTCGGAGGTCGACATGAACATGAGGCTGGTGCGCAGCGTGCGGAACGCCTCGATGACCTCGGCACCGCCGGCCTTGGGGATCTGGGCCAGCACCGGCAGCCCCGTGATCCGGGTCGCCTCCTCAGCCGGGCGCTCCGTGCTGAACCGGTCACTCAGCACCTCGACGCCCACGGCGAGCACCGAGAACCCGGCCAGGGCCAGGAGCAGGGTGACAAGGGCATCGCCCGCCGGTTGGGGCGAGACGGGCGTCGATGCTGCCCGGGCGGGCGACACGATCTCGACCCGGTCGGGGGGGACGAGGCGGCTGGCCGTGACGGCGCGGGTCAACTCGGTGTAGCGGGCCAGCAGCGCGGCCCGCAGAGGGGCCTCCCCGGCGAGGTCGCGCGAGCCCAGTTGGCGCTCGAGATCGGTCATCTCGGCCACTGCCGCGGCGACCGTTTCCTGGCGGGCGGCGTCCTGTCGGGCCTTGACCGTCGTCACCAGGGCCTGGGCCACGGCCGTGGCCAACTGCTCGGCCCGGCGGGGCGACGCGCCCTCGGCCCGGATGCGAAGGAAGCCGTCGTCGGTTGCCTCCGCCGCCACCTGGTCCCGAGCGGCCGAGGCCCCCACCCGCAGCTTGCCGTCCTCCACCGCTCGTGCCACCACCGGTCGGGTCCCCGCCAGCACGGCATAGGAGTGGGCCAGGAAGCGGGCAGCGCCCGGTGCCGAGGCCCGCCCGGGCGTGACCGCCAGCATGGCCTCCGCCGCGTACTCCTCGGGCCTGGAGTCGCTGCGGGCATAGACGGTGGCGGCCAGCACCAGTGCCACCACCAGGATGCGCCACTTGCGCCGCCAGATCACCCGCAGGTACTCAGACAGCCCCATCACGGGTCCGAGGCTATCGGCGGGGCATCTTCGGGGTTGAGGTCCTCGAGCTCCCGGTGGGCTGTCTCGGGGTAGGCCACCAGCACCAGCACCACGAGCAGGGCCGGGCCCACGGCCAGGAGGGCGAGGACGGGAGCCAGGTTGGTGCGGTCGTCGATCACCGCGGCCACGAACAGCAGCCCGGCCACGCTTCCTGCCCGCCCCAGGCCGCTGATGATGCCGTTGGCCCGGCCCCGCAGCGACGTCGGGAACAGCTCAGGCCCGTAGACGCCCAACGCCGGGACCGTCGCCGCGCCGACGATGGCCCCCACCACCGACCAGGCCCAGATGGTCCAGCCGGTGGAGAAGAACATGGCCACGGTGGCCCCCACGCCGCCCACCACCCCCACGGAGGCCACCACCCGCCGACCCCGGACGTCGGCGAGGCGCCCGCCGGCGACGATGCCGATGCCGCCCCAGACGTTGGTGGCGATGGTGAACAGGGCGATGCGGGCGGCCGAGAACCCGCGCTCGCGGCGCAGGAAGACGTTCTGGTACTGCGACGCCGGCCCCAGGAAGATGGAGAAGAGGAACGCGCTCACACCCAACAGCCACAGCCGGCGGCCGTGGCCGCTCATC
>JAHWJQ010000142.1 GCA_019348305.1 Actinomycetota bacterium | reverse complement strand
CCCGCCGAGGGCGCCCGGGTTCGTCAGGTCGCCCAGCGAGCCGAGGTCGCCGAGACGGCCTTCCAACGCCTGGGTGTCGGGGCGGAAGGCTCCGGCGAAGTCGATCAGCAACGCTTCCAGCCGGCGCCCGACGTGGGGGATCTTGAGCGTCCGGTGGCAGGCCAGCTGCTGGATGAGGACCCACAGCCGCAGCTCGGTGGGCGGGACGTCCCACTCCTCGGCCCGGCGGTCGATGTCGAACACGGTCACAACGGTGAAGACCCCGATCACGGCCAGGAGGAGCGCGGGGGCGATCGTCCAACCCAGCTCGGCCTTGGCGTTGCCGTGCACCTGCACCGGCGCGTCCTCGTCGGAGCGGGCCCGGAAGCGCCACATCATGTAAACGACCAGGCCCTGCACCAGGAAGAACACGGCCACGGCGAAGGGGAAGGTGAGGTCCCAGAGCCGGTCGAGGGTACGAGCCTCGGGGCCTTCGGGGTCGAGCACGTTCTGCGGCAGGGTGCGACGCTCGCCACAGCCCGCCGCCACCAGAGCGACCAGGGCCAGGACGAGGAGCAGCTTCATCCTGGATCGGGCACTAGCGCGGCTCACGCGCCACCTCTGGCTTTCTCGAGGGGGAACAGGTGCAGACTCTCTCATGGCGTCCGGCTCTGCAAAGTCAGCCGTCGGAGCCGCTCTTCGAGCTCGGCCGAGCTGATCTGGCCCTGGTGCAGGTCGACGATCCGCCCGTCGGCGTCGATGAACACCGTGGCGGGGAGCCCGCGCAGGCCGTAGCGAGCGGCGATCTCACCCTTGGGGTCGTAGCCGGCGGGGTAGGTGATGCCGAACTCGTCGAGGCGCTCGATGGCATCGGAGCGGGAGTCCTGGTGGTCGACGCCCAAAAAGGTGATGGTGCCGGCGTGGCGCAGCGACGCCTCCCTCAGGACCGGCAGCTCCTTCTTGCACGGCTCGCACCAGGCGGCGAAGAAGTTGACGACCGTGGGCTTGCCCGGCGTGGAGGCCAGTGTCACCGCCGGCCGCTCCGGTCGCAGCTCGGGAAGCGAGAAGGCGGGGGCCAGTCGAACCGGGGTGCCGGCGGCTCCGCCGGCGCCGCCCGCTCCGCGCTGGCCGTCGATGAACAGGCCCACGCCGGCGGCCAGCGCCAGCAGCCCGACGACGAGGGTCACCGCCGTGCGCGCCCGCATCTGCTTGGCCACCGGTCCGGGCAGGGCGACGGACACGTCAGTGATTTCCGGCCGAGGTGGTGGTGACGTTCTCGCCCGGCTTAG
Source organism: Actinomycetota bacterium (assembly GCA_019348305.1). The sequence goes on along the minus strand of JAHWJQ010000142.1, from coordinate 4,385 downwards.
GGGCCTCCGACGCGCTCACCGACACGTCGACCCGTCCGTTCATCTGTGCGGGATGGACGTCGCACTGGAAGTAGTAGGTCCCTGCCTCGGGCGTCGTGAACTCATAGATGGTCTCGCCCTTGTCGATCACCGGTCCCCGGAAGATCGGCTCGGAGCCCTCGTCGCGCAGGAGCGCGAAGTTGTGCTGGACGTCGTCGTGGTTTTCGAACTTGAGCTTGATCTTGGTCGCCGCCGGGAAGTCGAGCTCGTCCTTGTCGAACTCCACGTTCTCGGCGGCCAGGACGAAGGCGTCCTCCGCCTCCGGGTGGTGGAACTCCCGCTCCCCCATCACGGCGCCCGCCACTCCTGAGGCCAGCACAAGCCCTGCCGACACTGCCGCCAGGGTGGAGAGGGCGCGGCGGCCGAGATTGCGGGATGACACCAGGTAGAAGCCACCGAGGATGGCAAAGGCGATCAGGGAGCCCACGACGGGGGCCGCTTCCCGCGAGATGGCCAGCATCAGCCGGGACAGGCTGACGACGCCGATGCCGGCCAGCACCACGATGGTCCCGGGCAGGCCGATGGGCACAACGAACCTGTCGTGCAGCCGCTCGTTCATCTCCTCGGTCCACGACGGGTGCTCTCGCCACACCTGCCCGAACCAGGCGAAGGTGGCCACCACGCCGAAGGCGAGGCCGATGGCGATGAGGGAAGTGTCGGTGGCGAGGCCGGCGGCCAGCACCGCGACGGCCAAGGCACCAACCAGCGGCCAGGCGCTCGCCACGGGGACGTCGGTCGTGTCCACCGCCCTCGGTTCCGCCGCCTCGTCCCCGGCCGGCAACGGCTCGGGGGGCGTGAACCCGAAGACCCCGATCCCCAACGCCACCGCGGTGACGCCGGCGAAGACCAGGGCGGTGAAGCCGACGCGGTCACCGGTGGTGAACACGTAGCCGAAGCCGACGACGACGGCCCCCCCGGCCAGGATGAAGTACGTCCTCGACGCAGCGTTGAACATGGCCCTACTTCGTGATGTAGATCGTGTAGTAGACGACCAGCCACGCCACGAGGGCGACGTGCCACACCAGCGCCGTGGCCCGCATGAGGTGGTAGTTGTCCCTGCTCAGTTGGTGACCGACGGCCCGCAGCCCCGCGAGCAACACGGCGAAGGTGGCCACGCCGGCCACCACGAATGCCGTGCCCGTCATGGCGTAGACGACTGTGGCGTAGGGGCTGGCACCGCCGCGGAAGGCAAAGCCGTTGATGAGGTAGGCGAGGGCGTTGATGAAGGCGACGGCCAGCGCGAAGGTGATGCCGAAGCCGAACAGGGCCTGCCCCCTGAAGCCCTTGCGGATGCTGTAGCCGGCCCACTCGATGGTCACGGCCGCCATGAGGGCGGTGATGGTAAGCGTGGAGGCGGTGTAGTTGTCGAACTCGGTGCCCTTCGGGGGCCACGTCCCGGTGGCTGCCTTGAGCGCCAGGTAGGCGGCAACCAGCCCGCCCATGAGCATGACGACGCCGGCGCCGACGATGACCACGGCCATTGGCAGTGTCATCCGCCGCTGGCTGGCGGCCAGGCCGGTGCCGGCACCGGAGGGCAGGGCGAGGGGCGGCCCAGCCACTACTCGGCGCTCTCGGTCGGGGCCAGTGGGTGGGGCGAGCGGATCTCGGGGACCACGTCGAAGTTGTGCGGCGGGGGCGGCGAGGAGGTGGCCCATTCCAGGGTGAGCCCGCCGTAGGGGTCGCTCGGCCCCGACCGGGAAGAGCGCGAGCGGCCTGGGCCCAGGAGCCGGGCCAGCAGCATGGCCACGCCGGCAGCGGTCACCGCACTGCCCACGATGCCCAGGGGCAGGACGCTCCCACCGGCTCCGAAGCCCACCAGGTAGGCGGGGGCGGCGGTGAGGACGACGCCGCCCAGCAGCAGCAGGCACAGCATCGCCGAGGGCCCGGCGCCAGGGCTGCGGCCCGTGATCTTGGGTGACCAGTGCACGGCGGCGCCGGCCAGCCCGAGCAGCGGGGCCCCCAGGACCAGCAGGGTCGTCTGCCCGTTGCGGAAGGCCTCGGCGTCGCCGCCCTTGACACCCACGAACACCGCGGCCAGCGACAGCACGGCGGCCAGGCCGACCACCACCAGGAAGGCGGCGACGAAGAACAGCCCCGGGTTGACCCGGACGGCCCCAGAACGCAGCGTCGCCGCCCACGTCAACAGGGCGAGGGCCAGCGGGGCGCCCACCAGGACGCCACCGAGGGTGGCCACCGGTCCGAACGGGCTGCGCAGGGTGCTCAGGTTGCCGGCCCACAGGAGCAGCGTGAGCGTGGGCGCGGCGATGGTGGCCACCCGGGCCAGGCCGAAGCCGGTGAGGGGGCGGCGGGCGGCCGTGGACACGATGTCGCAGAACGCCCCGACGCAGGCGGCGGCGAACAAGAGGGCCATGGGCTGTCCGAGCACCCAGAGCTGGTGCTGCCAGACCCGTCGCCCTCCGGCGCCGGAGGCAAAGAGGGTGCCGCCGTAGTGCTGGTCGTAGAACAACAGGGTGAGGCCGGCCAGGAAGACCGGCGTGGCCAGCACGAGCACCGTAGCGGTGGTCAGCGTGCTCCAGCTGAACAGTGGGAGGTCGGTGAGGCGCATCCCCTCGGCCCGGCGGTTGAGGAGGGTGGTGAGCAGGCTGGCGGCGCCGAGGAAGGTGGCCAGGGCGACCAGCAACAGGCCCATGATGAGGATCTCGGTGCCGGCCTCAGCGCTGCGGCCCTTCCGGGCCAGCGCGGGAAGGCTGGAGCCGAGCCCGGAGATGGGCGCACGGTCGGCGACGTAGCCGATGGTGGCGAGGACGCCGCCCCCGGCGTAGAGCCAAAGGGCGAGGTTGTGCAACCGGGGCAGGGCCAGGCGGGTGGTGCCGATCTGCAGCGGCGCCACATAGGTGGCGAGCCCCATCCACAGCGCCGGGATGCCGATCACCAGGCTGAGCGAGACGTTGGCCGAGGCCAACCGGGAGGCGGCGCCGGTCCAGATGCGGGTGTTGTCGTTGACGTTGGGAAGCTGGAAAACCAGCGCCACGCACGCCCCGGCCAGGATGGCCGCCAAACCCCCGCCCATGAAGAGGAGGCCGAGGCGCTTGTGGTCGCCGGTGGTCGCCCACGACTCGGTGGTGACCGGTGCTGGCGGGGAGGAGACGTCGCCCGGGGTGGCCGCGGGAGGACGGGTGAGAGTCGAGGTCATTCGCCTTCCTGCAACGCCTTGGCGGGGTGGGCCGGAACCATAACCATTGCCGTCATCGGACGAGCTGATCGAGGGCCATCGCCCCGAACAGGAGGGTGACATAGGAGATGGAGTAGGAGAACAGCCGCATGGCCCGCGCCGCGGTGTGGTCGCGCTGGAGCTGAAGGGCGTACACCAGGAACATCGCCCCCAGCACGGTCGCGGCCACGAGGTAGAGGAGACCCATTCCCGCCACCGGGGCGAAGAGCAGCGACGCGGCGAGCAGAGCCACGGTGTAGAAGACGATCTGGCGGGCCGTCTTCGAGAACGACGCCACAACCGGCAGCATCGGCACGTCGGCAGCGGCGTAGTCGTCCCGGTACTTGATGGCCAAGGCCCAGAAGTGGGGTGGCGTCCACACGAAGATCACGGCGAACAGCACGAGCGGCGCTGCGCTCAGTGAGTTCTGCACGGCAGTCCACCCCACGAGCACCGGCACCGCCCCCGCCGCTCCACCTATCACGATGTTGTGGGCGGACTTGCGCTTGAGCCACAGGGTGTACACGAACACGTAGAAAAGCGTGGCCCCCACGGCGAGAACGGCCGAGAGGAGGTTGACGAGGAGCCACAGCTCGACGAAGGCGACCACCTCGAGCGCCACTGCGAAGGCCAACGCCGCCCGGGGGGTGACGGCGCCGGTGACCAGCGGGCGGTTCTCGGTGCGGTGCATGAGGGCGTCGATGTCACGGTCGACGTACATATTGATGGCGTTGGCACCGCCGGCCGCCAGCGTCCCCCCCACCAGGGTGGCGAGGATCAGCCAGAGCGGTGGGAGCCCGCGCGCGGCCACCACCATCGTGGGGACGGTGGTGACGAGCAGGAGCTCGATGATGCGCGGCTTGGTGAGGGCGACGTACGCCTTCAGGCGAGCCATCGGCGCAGACTCTACGGCCGGGGAGGAAGAAACCGCCACCCGGCGCCCTTGGGTGCTGTGACCCCGCTCTGAGGGGCCGCTTGGGCCCTGGGCCGGCCTGCCCCGTACGATCGCCGGTGCATGGCGCGCTTCGGACTCTCGCCCCGCGGCTACCACCGCATCACCCTCGCCGCCCTGGTGGGGCTGGCCTTCATCGTCGTCACCGGGGCAGCCGTCCGGCTCACTGGATCAGGGCTCGGCTGCCCCGACTGGCCGACGTGCGCCGGCGGGCGCATCGTC
>JAHWJQ010000141.1 GCA_019348305.1 Actinomycetota bacterium | reverse complement strand
CCAGTGGTAGTGGCAGCGGTGGCGGGGGCCTCGGTGGAGGCGGGGGCGGGGCTGGCATGGGCGCTCGTCGCCATGGCGGCGACGAGGAGGCCGAGCAGGGCCCGGCGGAGGCGGCGGTGGTTGAGCATGACCAAGACGTCGCCCCATCGCCCCCGTGCGTGTATCGACGCCCGCCCAACGTCGGCCCAAGGTTCCCCGGCCGGACGGCTGGGCCGGCCCGGGGGGCGGGGACGGCCCGGCGTGGGGCAGGGGCCCCCACGCTCGGGAGGAGGCTGGGGTTGGGGCCCCAGCCGGGTTAGGGCAAACCCTCCCCCAACCGTTGTTCAGACGTTGGGGGGGCGTCGATACACGCCCGGCGGGCTTTCAACGAGGTCTTGGACATGCTCAAGCGCCTCGGTTCCCTCATCGCCCTGTCCCTGTCCTTTGCCTTCGTGCTGTCCCTGGTGGGAGCCCCTGCCGCCTCGGCCCAGGGCGGCGTCACCAACGCCCCCGAGGTGGCCGCCCGGCTGCTGCAGTTGGTCAACGACGAGCGGGCCGCCGCCGGCCTGCCCGCCCTGGTGGCCCGCGACGACGTGGCCGCCATCGCCGGCCCCCACAGCGCCGACATGGCCGCCGCCCACAACATCTGGCACAACGACGCCTACTTCACCCAGGCCACCCGCTCCAAGCTCAACGCCAAGTCCCTGGGCGAGAACGTGGGCATGAACGCCACCGCCGAGGCCGCCCACCAGGCCTTCATGGACAGCCCCGGGCACCGGGCCAACGTGTTGAACGGGAGCTTCACGGTGGCCGGCTTCGGCGCGGCGCGCGACGAGCGGGGCTATCTGTACGTGACCGAGAACTTCGTGGTCCCCAACACGGCCAAGGCCGCCCCCGCCCCTGCCCCCGCCCCTGCTGCCCCCAAGCCCGCCCCTGCCCCTGCCCCCGCCCCTGCCCCTGCCAAGGCGCCGGTCGTGGCCAAGGCCCCGGTCGTGGCCAAGGCCCCGGTCGTGGCCAAGGCGCCGGCGGCCACTCCCGCCCCCGCCGCGGCTCCCGTGCCCGCCCCCGCGGTCACCGCCCCCCCGGCGCCCACCACCACCACCGCCGCCCCGGCCGCCCTGCCCTCCAGCCTGGCCACCGCCCCGGCCGCCGGCTTGTCGGTGAGCGGCCTGCGCCCCCTCGCCACCGTGGTCGCCGCCAGCCTCCTGTTGCTTCTCACCGTCTCCGCCGGGCTCCTGGCGCGGCGGTCGGTGAACGTCCGCCTCACCGTCGCCTAGCGCCCGAGCACCTCACGCTCCGCCGCCTCACCGATTTTGGGGAATCGCGCTGGTTCGGCTGGCCGGTCGCTAGTGCACTAGCCCCGGCCGCCCACCAGCAGGGCCCGGATGCCCAGGCCCATGATGAACAGTCCGCCGAAGCCGTAGAGCAGGTACAGCCGGTGGCGCATCTGCTGGCGGTAGCTGTAGAGGATGCCCACGGCGATGATGGCCACGAAGCCGTAGAACATGTGGAACTGGGGGGCCTCGATCTTCTCGCCGGCCACCAGCTGCACGCCCAGGAGCACCTGGACGAACACCGACGCCTCGGCCAGCACCGTGAACCACCAGAGGGCGCGGGTGCGCAACGCCGGCACGCCGGCCGCACCGAGCGCCCAGAGCCCGGCCAGGCCGTTGCCGATGATGACCACCCAGGCCCAGCCGACGTGGAGGTCGAGCAGGGCGTTGGCAAGCAGGACCGGCAGGGCTAGGACCCCGACCCCGCCGGCGTGCGCTGTTCGACCGTGAACTGCCAGAGCTCGCTGCCGGAGGCGACGGGCTTGCTGGCCCCCTCGGGCTGGGCGTGGCCGTGCTGGAAGGCCATCGAAGACGTCCACGCCTCGAAAGCGGCCTTGTCCCGCCAGCGTGTGTAGACGAAGAAGGTGTTCTTCCCGTCCGCGGGACGCAGGAGCTGGAACTCCTCGAAGCCGTCCTGCTGGTCGACCTTGCCGGCGCGGGCAGCAAAGCGGCGGGCTAGCTCGTCCCCGCCGCCGGGCGGGACGGTTATGGCGTTGATGGCGACGAAACTCATCGCCCAAACCTAAGCGCCAGGAGCCTCGACTAGCGGATCGCTCCCATCTCCCTGAGCTCAGCCACCTCGGGCCCCGAGAAGCCCCAGTCGGCCAGTGCCTCGTCGCTGTGCTGTCCGGGGTGGGGAGGCGGGCGCCCGATGCTGCCCGGCGTGCGGCTGAAGCGGGGCGCCGGCGCCGGCTGGGTGAGCCCGGCCAACTCGGTGAACGTGGACCGTTCGGCCAGGTGGGGGTGCTGCGGCGCCTCCCACAGCGTGAGCACGGGCGCGAAGCAGACGTCGGTGCCCTCCATGATCGAGCACCACTCGTCGCGGGTCTTGGTCCTGAACACCTGGGCCAGGCGGGCCTTGAGCGCCGGCCAGTCGGCGCGGTTCATCTGGGCACCGAAGGCCGGGTCGCCGGCCAGACCGGTGAGGCGGAGCAGCTCGCCGTAGAACTGCGGCTCGATCGACCCGACCGACACGAACTTGGCATCGGCGGTCTCGTAGACGTCGTAGAAGTGGGCGCCGGTGTCGAGGAGGTTGGTGCCCCGCTCGTCTGACCAGACCCCCATCGCCCGCAGGCCGTGGATCATCGCCATCAACAGGGCGGCGCCGTCCACCATCGCGGCGTCGACCACCTGGCCCTGGCCGGACCTCCAGGCCTCGAGGATCCCGCACACCATCCCGAAGGCCAGCAACATGCCGCCACCCCCGAAGTCGCCGACGAGGTTGAGGGGGGGCACCGGCGGCTGGCCGGCTCGGCCGATGGCCTCGAGCACGCCGGCCAGCGCGATGTAGTTGATGTCGTGCCCCGCCGTCGCCGCCAGCGGGCCCTCCTGCCCCCACCCCGTCATGCGCCCGTAGACCAAGCGGGGGTTGCGGGCCAGGCAGTGGTCAGGACCGATACCGAGCCGTTCGGCCACCCCCGGCCGGAAACCCTCGACCAGGCCGTCGGCATGTGCAACCAGGCGCAGCAGGGCCTCGACGCCCGAGGGGTTCTTGAGGTCGATGCCCACCGAGCGCCGCCCCCGGTTCAACACGTCGAGGGGTGGCGAGGACGGATCTCCACCCCGAACCGCCTGCGCCCGGTCGACGCGCAGCACCTCGGCACCCATGTCGGACAGCACCATGGCGGCGAACGGCGCCGGGCCGATGGCCGCCACCTCGACGATCTTGATGCCGCTCAGCGGGCCGGCCACGGGTGTCTCCAAGCCCTCGGGTGTGCCGGGCGATGGTAGGCGGCGCGTACGCTCCGCCGGCATGAACCCCGATCGCCCCCTGCGGTTGCCTGACGGCTTCCGCTTCGGAGTCGTCACCTCCGGGTTCGGGGTGGAGGGGGGCTACAACGGCCCGGACGAGCCGGCCAACAACTGGGCCGAGTGGGAGCGGGCGGGGGTGATCGAGCCCTCGGGCGACGCCTTGGACTTCTGGCACTCCTACGAGGAGCACTTCGACCGGGCCGCGGGGTTGGGCTGCGACAGCTTCCGACTGTCGGTGGAGTGGTCGCGGGTCGAACCCGCCCCCGGCGAGCTCGACGCCGCCGCGGTGGATCGCTACCGCGCCATCCTCTCCGCCGCCGCCCGGCGGGGTCTCGAGCCGGTGGTGACGCTGCACCACTTCGCCCACCCGGCCTGGCTGGGGCCCGACTTCTGGGTCGGCCTCGACTCGCCCGAGTTGTTCGCGGGCTGGGCCGAGGTCGCCGTGAGCCGCCTCAAGGACCACTGCCGGCACTGGATCACGATCAACGAGCCCAACATCGTTGCCATCGAGAGCTACCTCACCGGTCGGTTCCCACCTGGGCGGCGGTTGGCGGCCGGCGCCGCCTTGCGGGCCCTCGACCACATGCTGGCCGCCCACGTGATGGCGGCGGACGTGATCCACCGGGTCCAGCCCGACGCCCGGGTGTCGGTCAACACCTACGCCCTGTCGATCTACGAGCTCGATCAGCTGCTCGTCGACACCCTGGTCGCCCGCCACCAGGGTGTACTGCGCAGTGGCATCGGCTCCCACCTCAGGGGGCGTCGCAGTAACTGGAACCGGGCGGCACCGACACCTGCGTCTGTGGCCGAGCGGGCGCTACGGCGGCTCGTCGCGTCGGCCGTGCCCCTCGACCAGGCGCTGCCCCGGACCATCGCCGAGGTCTACCGGTCGTCCCGGGCGGCCAGCATCGACGCCGTGGCCCTCGGCTACCACGACCAGGTGGCGTCGCCTCGTCTCCCGCCGCGGTGGCACCAACGGCCAGAGCCGTCGCGGCTGGCGGCGAGGTGCCGTCGCGGCGCGGGTGTCGGGCTCCCCGTCGAGGTGGCCGAGAGCGGCCTGTGCCAGCAGGTGGTGAGCGGGCGGCCGCTGCCCGGCAGTGACCGCTGGGACCGCCCCCGCTACCTCCGCGAGAGCCTGGCCGCCGTCGTGCGGGCGCTGGACGACGGCGCCGCGGTGGAGGGCTACTGGCACCGGAGCCTGGCCGACAGCTACGAGTGGGGGACCTATGACTCCCGCTTCGGCCTCTACGGGGTCGACCGGGCCAGGGGGCGGCGGTGGAGCGCCCTCGACGCCACCGGCCACGATGCCGCTGGCGCCTACCGCCGGGTCATCGTCGGCCTCCGCGCCGGCGACCGCTCGGTGCTGGCCGGCGCGCTGGTGTAGCTGTCGTGGCGGCCGGCGGCCGGCCAGTCCTGGTGTTTGCCGGTGCGGCAGGTGCTCTCCCCCAGCCGGCTGGCGAGCCGGTCGAGGAACAGCGGCAGGGTGTGCCGGTGCCATTCCTCGAGCAGCTCCGGGCCGAGGCCGCCGGCGGCGTCCCGTAGGCACGCCAGGACGGGGAGTTCGTTGGCGATGTGCGGGTGCCGGGGCCAGCAGGCCGGGATCAGGCTGGCCGGTCGCCAGCTGTACTGCCGGTTGATCCAGCCGGCGACGTCGTCGCACCACAGCCACACCTGCTGGCGTAGGGCGCCTGGGCAGGTCGCCGGGTCCCACGGCCGGGGCAGGTCGGTGATGTCGCCGAGTTCGGCGATGGCGTCCGGGTCGCCGCCACGCAGGACCGTCAGGGTGATCAGGGCTTGCCGTACCTGCGATGGCGGCGCCGGAAAACCGGAGACGATCCGCAGCCCACCTACACGGGCGGAGTAGGCCATGAAGCGAGCGAGGAACTCAGGGTTGAGGCCCGTGGTGGAGCCTGCCAGCCCCCCCGCGCTACCCGGCGGCGGAGCCTGGTGGTGCGGCAGCTCCATGTGCTTGCGAGCGATCTCCTCGGCGAAGCGCTGCATGTGGTCCATGGTCGCCTCGCCGCGGGGGCGAATTGGTGGCCCGTAACCGGGCAGGTCGGGACGACGGGGCACGTTCCACAGGTGGTCGATCAGGTGGCGCCAGTGCCCGTCGTGACTGCGGGAGGCATAGCCGACGGACGCGGCCTCGCCGCCGCGCTGGCCGTCGGAGCACAAGGCGTGAACGTCGGGACGCGGTTCATCGCCTCTGAGGAGGCCGAGCTGCCCGAGGAATACAAGGCCTGTGTCCTGGCCGCCCGGTCCGACCAGACGGTGCGGGCGCCATTCGTGAACGACCTGGTTCCCTCTGCCTCCGAAGGGGCCTACTCCACTGCGCCGCGGGTGGTCCGCAACACCTTCATCGAGAAGTGGCAGGGGCGCGACGAG
>JAHWJQ010000140.1 GCA_019348305.1 Actinomycetota bacterium | reverse complement strand
TGGAGGCGGCCAACCTCCCGGTCAGCCGCATCCGGCTCTGGGAGACTCCGGACAGCTTCGTGGAGCTCACGCCCTGAGCGGCCAGTTGGTCCTGATGTCGGGCGGCCTCGACTCCACCGTCTGCCTGGCGCTGGCTGCCGCCGAGGGGGAGAGCGCCCGGCCGCTGGTAGCGCTCACCTTCGACTACGGCCAACGCCACCGGGTCGAGCTCGACCGGGCCGCCGCGGTGGCTTCGCACTACCGGGCCGAGCCACTGGTGGTGCGCCTGGACACCTCGGCCTGGGGCGGGTCCGCCCTCACCGATCCTGGCGTCGCGGTCCCCGAGCCGGGTGCCGGCGCCGCCGCCGGCATCCCCGCCACCTACGTCCCCGCCCGCAACCTCATCTTCCTGTCCATCGCCATGGGGGTGGCCGAGGCCCGCGACCTCGACGGGGTGAGCATCGGGGTCAACGCCCTCGACTACAGCGGCTACCCCGACTGCCGGCCCGAGTTCGTCGCCTCCTTCGCAGGCACCGCCGCCCTCGCCCTCAAACGGGGGGTGGAAGGGCGCCCGGTCGACATCCACGCCCCTCTCATCGACAAGACCAAGGCCGAGATCGTCCGGCTCGGCGCATCCCTCGACGCCCCGCTCGCCCTCACCTGGTCGTGCTACCGGGGTGGCACTCGGCCCTGCGGCCGCTGCGACGCCTGCGAGCTGCGGGCGCGGGGTTTCGCCGGCGCCGGCGTGGAGGACCCGGCGCTGGCCGGCGGTTGAACGTCGGGCGGTTCTACGCTCGCCGGCGGTGACGCCGACCGAGGAGCTCGTGGTGTCGGAGGTGTTCGGCCCCACCTTCCAGGGCGAGGGCCCGTCCATCGGCCGGCGGGCCGGGTTCGTTCGGCTCGGCCGGTGCAACCTGGCCTGTTCGTTCTGCGACACCCCCTACAGCTGGCGGTGGGAGGACCACGACCCCGCCGTGGAGCTCAGCCGTACGACGGTCGCCGGCGTGGTCGCGGAGCTCGAGGCCATGGCGGTGGAGCTGGTGGTGGTGACCGGGGGCGAGCCGCTCCTCCAGCAGCGCCACCTGGTCTCACTGGCCCAGGAGATCAGCCGGCGGGGCTGGGAGTGCGAGATCGAGACGGCAGGCACGATCGGTCCGGCCGCCGCGCTGGTGGGCCTGGTCTCGCGCTTCAACGTCAGCCCCAAGCTGGCCAACTCCGGCAACGTGGAGGAGCACCGCTACAAGCCGGAGGTGCTGCGGGCGTTCGAGGCCACTGGCAAGGCTGCATTCAAGTTCGTGGTCTGCGCCCCAGAGGACCTCGACGAGGTCCAGGCGATGGTGGACGAGTGCGGGCTGCGCGACGTGTGGATCATGCCCGAGGGCACCGAGCCCTCGATCGTGATCGACCGGAGCCGGCGCTTCGCGGAGCAGGTACTGGCCCGGGGGTGGCACCTCACCACGCGGCTCCACGTGCTGCTGTGGGGCGACGAACGCGGCCGCTAGGGTGCCGCCGCCGTGAGCAACCGCCGCCTCATCACCTCGGGCTCTCCCTATGAAGCGGCCATGGGGTTCAGCCGCGCCGTGTGCGTCGACGACCGGGTGATCGTGGCCGGCACCGCTCCCATCTGGCCCGACGGCTCCTGCCATCCTGATCCAGCCGTCCAGGCCCAGCGGTGCTTCGAGATAATCCTGGCGGCCTTGGCCGAGGCCGGCGCCGGCCCCGCCGATGTCGTGCGGACCCGGATGTTCCTCACCGACGCCGCCGACGGCGAGGCAGTGGGCCGCGTCCACGGCCAGGTGTTCGGCGACGTCCGGCCGGCGTCGACCATCGTGGTCGTGGCCGGGCTCCTGCGGCCCGAGTGGAAAGTGGAGATCGAAGCCGAAGCGGTCCGCTCAGGCGGATGAGAGCCGCTCGGCCAGCGCTCTGAAGGCGCGTCCTCGGTGGGACAGCGCGTGCTTCTCGGCGGGCGTCATCTCGGCGAAGGTGCACCCGTCGCCGGCGTCGGGGATGAAGAGCGGGTCGTAGCCGAACCCGGCCGAGCCCCGGGGCTGTGGCGCGATCACCCCGTCCACCGTCCCCTCGGCCATCACCTCCCGGCCGTCAGGGAAGCGAGCCAGGGCCACGGTGCGGAAGCGGGCCCTGCGGTCGGCGACTGCCTCCAGCGCCGACACCAGCTTGGCCACGTTGTCGGCGTAGGAGGCGTGCTCGCCGGCGAAGCGGGCGGAGTGCACGCCGGGACCGCCCCCCAGAGCGAGCACCTCCAGGCCGGTGTCGTCGGCCACCGCGGCCTCACCGGTTGCCTCCACCAGCGCCACCGCCTTGAGCCGCGCGTTCTCCTCCAGCGTGGTCCCCGTCTCTTCGACCTCGGGCACGTGGGCCGGGCGCAGCACCAGCTCGTGGCCGGCGAGGATGGCCACGATCTCGGCCGCCTTGTCGGGGTTGGCGGTGGCCAGGACCAGTCGCACTCGCCTAACCCGTCAGCGGCTGCGGACGGGGGGCGGGCTTTCGAGCAACGATGCCTGGCGGTCGAGGATCTCGGCGATCCCGTGCTCGGCCAGCCCCAGGAGGTCGTCGAGCTCCGAGCGGCTGAAGGCCAGGCCCTCGGCTGTTCCCTGCACCTCGACGAAACGGCCGCCGGAGGTCATCACCACGTTCATGTCGACCCCGGCCCGCACGTCTTCTGAGTAGTCGAGGTCGAGCATGGCCACACCGCCGATGATCCCGACCGACACCGCCGCGCAGGCCTCCTCGACGGGGTGGGCCTTCAACAGCTTGGCGGCGACGAGGCGGGTGCAGGCGTCGTGGAGGGCGACGTAGGCGCCACAGATCGATGCCGTGCGGGTGCCGCCGTCGGCTTGGAGGACGTCACAATCGAGAACGATCTGACGCTCGCCGAGCACCACCATGTCCGTGACCGCCCGCAGCGACCGCCCGATCAGGCGCTGGATCTCCTGGGTCCGCCCCGACAGCTTGCCCTTGGCCGCCTCCCGCTCCACCCGCTCGGGCGACGAGCCGGGGAGCATCGAGTACTCAGCCGTGACCCAACCCTTGCCGCGGCCCCGCATCCACGGGGGCACCCGCTCGTCCACCGAAGCGGTGCACAGCACCCGGGTTCGGCCCATCTCCACCAGGACCGAGCCGGCGGCGAACTCGGTGTAGTCGCGGGTGAAGCGCAGCGGGCGCAGGTCCTCGGGCTGGCGACCGTCGCGTCTCACAGCTCGTACACCGCGTGCTCGAGGGCCACCTCGACGGCGCCGCCGAAGGCCTCGGCTCCCTCGGCCCGGCTGGCGTCGGGGTCGGTGGCTGGCTGCAGGTGGGTGAGGACGAGTCGTGCCGCGCCGGCGGCGCGAGCCGACGCCCCCGCTTGTCGTGCGCTCATGTGCTGGGCTCTTCCTTCCATGTCCTTCAGATAGGTGGCCTCGCACAGGGCCAGATCGAGGCCCGGGCCCAGGGCCTCCAACGACCAGCCCGGGCCGGAGTCGGCAGAGTAACCGAGGGACCGCCCGCCGGCGTCGACCCGCACGGCGAGCGTCTCGTTCCCGTGATCCGTCCGCGAGAACGTCAAGGAGACGTCCCCGATGTCGCGGTGGTCGCCGTCGGTCACGGTGTGCCACTCGAGCGGCTCGTCCCGGTAGTACACGGCCTCCCGCAACCCCGCTGGGGCGTAGACGGGGACCGATGGCCGGCCCAGGTAGTGCTTGCAGGCGACGTAGTAGCCGGTGAGGTCGACCCAGTGGTCGGGGTGGTCGTGGCTGAGGACCAGCGCGTCGACTGCGGTCAGCTCGACGTGGCGCTGGAGGTTGGCGAGGGTGCCCGAGCCGGCGTCGAGCCAGATGGTCGTCGTCTCGCTGCGCACGAGGTAGCCGCTGCAGGCCCGGCCGGGGCCGGGATAGCTGCCCGAACAGCCGAGCACCGTGAGGGTCACGGCCACCGGTGCGCCTCCACGTCGTCGAGGTCGGTCCCCAGCAGGCGGCTCCCGAGGTCGGCGAACCATCGGGCGTCGCCCGAGGACACGAAGCGCCTCGTTCCCTTGCTGGCGCTGCGGCGCACCAGGCCCGTCTCTTCCAGCAGCCTGCACACCTCGAAGGCGGTCTCGTCGGCGGAGGAGACGAGGACGACGTCGCGGCCCATGATGTCTCCGATGGTGCGGGCCAGGAAGGGGTAGTGGGTGCAGCCGAGCAACAGCGTGTCGACCGCCGCCCGGCGAACGGGCTCGAGGAGCCGCTCGGCCAGGACGTGCACCTGGTCGCTGTCGGCCTCGCCCCTCTCGACGAACTCGACGAAGCCGGGGCAGGCGGCGCAGGTGAGCTCCACCGGCTTTCGGTGCGAATGCACCGCCCGCTGGTAGGCGCCGGAGGCGATGGTGCCGACGGTGCCGATCACGCCCACCCGGTTGTTCGAGCTGGCGGCCAGCGCGGCCCGCACGCCGGGGTTGATGACCCCCACCAGCGGGACGTCGAAGCTGAACTGCAACAGCTCGAGGGCCACGGCCGAGGCGGTGTTGCAGGCGACGACCACCAGCTTCACCCCGTGGCGCTCGACCAGCTCGGCCGTCACCTGGCGGGCGAACTCCCGCACCTCCTCGGGTGGCCTCGGGCCATAGGGGTAGCGGGCACTGTCACCGAAGTAGACGAGGTCCTCGCCGGGCAGCAGGTCGATGAGGGCGCGGGCCACGGTGAGACCGCCGAACCCGCTGTCGAACATCCCGATGGGCCGGTCGTCCACGGCCGGAAGGGTAGCGGGGGCTACCCAGTGCTTCAGGCGGCGCGGACCGAGGCCAGGGTCGCCATCAGCTCCGGCTTGGTCAGGGGGCCGGCCACGGTGATGACCATGCCCTTGTCGCGCTCGCGGCCGGTGATGGCCCAGACGTGGGGGACGGTGCCGGGGTCGAACACCACCTCTCCGGTGCTCGGGGGGGAACCGCCGGCACCGATGGCGCTGAACGCTTCCCGGGTGACGATCTGGCCCTCACCGAGGAACGGGTCGGACCACGCCCTTGTGCCGACGTGGCGACGGGTGGTGACGATGAGCCGGCGGAAGCCGTCGCGGTAGACGAGTATCGCCACGTCGGTGCTGGGTGGGTTGGAGGCTTCGGCGCCAGTGGGGCCGCCTCGGCCCGGCCTCACCCAGACCCCAGCCAGCTCGTAGCCGGCGGGAACCTGGGGCGGCTCCAGGCGATAGCCGACGTCGCTCTGGATGCCATCGAGCGACGAGCGGCGATAGCCGAGATCCTCGTTGTTCGTGGGCACTCCCGACGGGACGGCGACCGTGAAGGCGCCCCGATCGATGGTCGGGCTCGTCCGCAGCCCCTCGATCCGCAGCTCCCGCAGGGTCCGGCCCCGGCGGAGCTCCGTCGCCGCGAGGACGATGCCGGTCTTGCGGTCGACGGTGACCTCCGTCTCGTCGGGGCCGGCATCGGATACCTGGTTGGGCGTCAATTTGGTGCGGTGCCGCCAGGCGGCCCGACCGGCCTCCGTCGTCTCCTCGACGTCGTCGTGACCAGCCCGGGCCTTGGCCACGACGTAGGCGGCGACGTCGTCCAGGGGCCCGGACGTCATCATTGGCCGGGCCGAGGGGTCCGGCCAATCCGGCGCCAGGCCCGAGCGGACGGCCACGCCGGCCAGCCCTTCTTCGTCGGCGACGAGCTCGACCATCCGGCCCGCCTCGGCGTCGAAGGCGGTGGTCGACCCCGTGTCACTGACCTCGACGAAGCTGCCGTCA
>JAHWJQ010000013.1 GCA_019348305.1 Actinomycetota bacterium | reverse complement strand
CCGACGGTGAATGCCACGGCAGCCGCCGTGGCCGGCGGAACCGCTCCCGGGGGGGCAGTGATGGCGCCGACGGCAGCGGCGATGCCAGACGCGGCAAGGCCCGAGGTCGAGCCTCGAAGGGCCGCCCGTCGCCCGAAGCGGCCGGCGGCGGCGAGGGCGAGGACGCTGACCAGCCAGGCCAGGCCGAGCGTTCGCGCTTCGCCTCCTGGTCTCGATGGCTTCGACCACATGGTCCGTGTAGTGAACCATCCCCCGATCCACGGTCGTGGCCAGGGCTGGCCACCGAATGTCGTTCAGGAAGGCTGGGCGCCACCCCCCGCCGAGTCGGCCTCTCGGTAGCAGCCGTGCAGGATTCGCGCTAACGACCACTGTAAGTGATGAACCGACGACTATAGTGGCAAGCAGGCGGCTGATGACCACTCGTGGTCGAATTCCTTCGCTCTCACCTCATCCAGATGGAGGACACCTCTCGAGCCCTCGCGGCGCTCGCCACTGAGCGTGCTCGGTCCTCGAAGCTGATTGCCTCGCCGCCCTGTGCCGGCGGCCGAGCTTCCCGAGGTGATGCTCGAGGTGGACGCCTGGACCGGCTTCACCGCCCCGATGACCGACCTCGTTACCGGCGGCGCGACCCGGGTCCACGAACCTTGCCGTGTCTGTCTGCGCCGTCCAGGCGCGCTGGGCCCGCAGCCGCCGCCGCATCGACGCCGCGCTGATCCGCGAACACTGGGACGACATGTGCCGGGTGGCCGGGACCCTGCACACCAAGGCCGCCGTCGCCTCCGAGGTCATTCAGGCCCTCCAGCGAGGCGGTCGCCCGACCACGCTGGCCCGAGCGTTGGCTGAGGTCGGGCGCATCAGCCGAACGATCGCCATCCTGGACTACGTGACCAACCCGGCCCAGCGCCGGCGGATCCTCGTGCAGCTCAACCGCCAGGAGACCCGCCACCAACTCGCCCGGGACGTCTTCCATGGTCGCCGGGGCCACCTCTACCAGGCCCTACCGACCGGGCCAGGAGCAACAGCTTCGGTGGCCTCGGGCTCGTCACCAACGTGCTCACGCTTTGGAACAGCGGGTACATGGACCACGCCGTCGAGCACCTACGGAGCGAAGGGACCACCATCGCCGAGGATCTCGAACATCTCTCGCCCCCTCAGCACGAGCAGGTCAATCTCCACGGCCGCTATGTCTTCTCTGCTCCGGAGCATCTCCGCCACGGCCGACTTCGTCCACCGATCGCCTCTTCACGATGGATCCGGGCCCGGCAGTAGGCACCCACCATGAGCCCTTGACGCGGCACTCGAAAGCGGTTACACCGTAAAGTGTACGAGCGACCACGGCGAGTGAGCGATCAGTTTTTACTAGAGTGCAGCGCTCTGCGCCAATCGATCGCAGCCCCGGAATGCAGTTGAGGTTGTGCGTGCCCGAGTGGGACCCCGTGAAGCTCGACGGAAAGTTCTTCTGCGTGAACGGCCGGCGGCTCCACTTCCGGGGGGTCACCTACGGGACGTTCCGGCCGCGGGAGAGCGACGACGCCCGATTCCCGGAGCGCGACGGCCTCAAACGGGACTTATCGGCCATGAACGAGGCCGGCTTCACCGTGGTGCGCACCTACACCGAGCCGACGGCCGACCTGCTCGACGTCGCCGCCGACTGGGACCTGCGGGTGCTCGCCGGGGTCTTCTGGCCCGACTGGCGCTACCTCCTCGGCTCCTCCCGCCGCCAGGCAACCAGGACCCGCCGGGACGCCCGGCGGGAAGTCGGCATGGCCGCCCGCCGCCTGGCCGACGATCCCCGGGTGTTGGCGCTATGCATCGGCAACGAGATCCCCGCCGACGTCATCCGCTGGCACGGCGCCGGCCGGGTGGCCCGGGTCATCGCCGAACTGGCCGATGTCGTGCGCCAGGAAGACCCTGACCGGCTCGTCACCTACGGCAACTACCCCACCGCCGAGTACCTCGACACCAAGTCGCTCGACTTCCTCACCTTCAACATCTTCCTGGAGCGCCCCCAGGACCTGCGCATCTACCTCACCCGGCTCCACCACCTCGCCGGCGACCGGCCGGTGGTGATCGGCGAGCTCGGTGGCCCCGCCGGCCCCGGTGCCGCCGGCGAGCAGAGCCAGGCGGAGGCCCTCGACTGGCAGCTCGAGGTGGCCCTGGAGCGGGGAGTGGCAGGAAGCTTCGCCTTCTCGTGGACCGACGAATGGTGGGTGGGCGACGCTGCTGTCGAGGGGTGGCGTTTCGGCCTCACCCGCAGCGACCGCTCTCCCCGCCCCGCCCTCGACGTGGCCGCCCGGTGGAACGGGCGCACCGTCTCCGACCTCCGCACCGACTGGCCCTCGGTGAGCGTGGTCATCTGTGCCTACAACGCCGCGGCCACGTTGGACGAGTGCCTGGCCCACACCTGCGCCCTCGACTACCCCGACCTGGAGATCCTGGTGGTCGACGACGGGTCGACCGACGCCACCGCCGCCATCGCCCGGGCCCACCCCCGGGCCCGCCTGGTGGAGGTGCCGCACGCCGGTCTGGGTACGGCCCGCAACGTCGGGCTGAGGGCCGCCACCGGCGAGCTCATCGCCTACCTCGACAGCGACGCCTACCCCGACCAGGCGTGGCCCTACTACCTGGTGCTGGGCCTCGACGGCCGCAACGTGGCCGGCGTGGGCGGGCCCAACCTGCCGCCCGGCGACGACCCGGTGGGCGCCCAGGTGGTGGCCCGCTCGCCCGGTGGGCCGGTGCACGTCCTGATCACCGACGACCGGGCCGAGCACGTGCCCGGCTGCAACATGGCCTTCTGGCGCTACGCCCTGGAGGCGGTGGCCGGGTGCGACCCCATCTACACGTCCGCCGGCGACGACGTCGACCTGTGCTGGAAGGTCCTAGACCGGGGCTGGGAGATCGGCTTCCACCCGGCGGCGCTGGTGTGGCACCACCGACGACCGGGCCTGCGCACTTACCTGCGCCAGCAGCGGGGTTACGGGCGGGCCGAGTCGCTGGTCGAGGCCCGCCACCCCGACCGCTTCACCGCCGTGGGCTCGGCCCGGTGGCGGGGGCGCATCTACAACTCCCTGCTCTCGCCCGGCGGCCGCCAGCGCATCTACCGGGGCCAGTTCGGGGTGGCCGCCTACCAGTCGGTCTACCGCTCCGGCGGCCACGGCCTCGATCTGGCCCACCAGGTGGGCGTGCCCGCCGCCGCCATCGCCCTCGCAGCTGGCCCCGTGGCCCTGTTCGAGCCGAGGCTGGCCAGCGTGGCCGCCCTCGCCCTGGCCTTCCTCGCCGTCCTCGGTGCGGTCGACGTGGCGAGGGCCCGTCCACCCCACTCGCTGCGAACAGGCCGGATGCGCTTCCGCCTTTCGGTCGCCGCCCATCACCTTTTGCAGCCGCTGGTCCGATGGTGGAGCCGTCACCGTTCGGTCGCCTCGGCCCTGCGCCAGCTCCCGGTCGCCGTCACCCTCGACGGCCCTGCCACCCGCCAACCCGGGGGCTCCCTGCGGCTGCCCGAGGCCATCCCCCGGGCCGAAATCGTGGTAGCAATCCTCGCTGCCCTCCGCCGCCACGGCATCCGGGCCGTGCCGGCTTCGGAGTGGGACGACCACGACGCCCGCATACGGGGGTCGTGGCTGGTCGAAGGTCGCCTGATCAGCAGCTCGCACCCGGTGGGCTGGGTGCAGGTCGACGTCCGCCGGCGCGTGATGCTGCGCCGCCTCGGCGTTGCCCTCGCCGTGGTGGCGACGGCCGCCGCCCTCGCCGCGCCCCTGGCCGGGGCGCTCGGCGCCCTGGCCCTCGCCCAGCTGGCGGTGGGCTGGTGGCGGACCGGCCCGCTGGTGCGCCGGATCCTCCAGAGAGTGGCCCGGTGAGCGGGGCGGTCAGGACCAGCCTCCAGGCGTGGCCCCGTGCCGTGCGCTACGCCCGCCCGTTCCGGGGCCTCGTCACCGGGTCGCTGCTGATGGTGGTCGTCACCTCGCTGGTCGGGCTGCTGGAGCCGTGGCCGATGGCGTTGCTGATCGACAGCGCCCTGGGCGACAAGCCTCTCCCGGGACCACTGGAGACACTGATCGGCGACGGGGCAGGGCCGCGCATCCTGCTGGCGGTGGCCATGGGGCTGCTCGTGGCCCTGGGCATCAACGGGTTCGCCGCCATCTCGCAGTACATAAGCACCAAGCTCGAGATGCGGATGGTGCTCGACTTCCGCAGCCGCCTGTTCCAGCACGTGCAGCGGCTGTCGTTCGGCTACCACGACGACCGCCTGACCGGCGAGTTCATGGGCCGGATCAACCAGCAGGCCCAGTCGGTGGGCAAGGTGACCGTGGCCATCTTCCCGCTCCTGGGCAGCCTGCTCACGCTGATCGGCATGTTCTGGATCGCCTACCGGCTCAACCCACCGGTGGCGCTGGTCGCCCTGTCGGTGGTCCCCTTCATCTACCTGTCGACCGGCTACTACGGCACCCGCATCGGTCCCCGGGTCCGCAAGGTGAAGGGGATGGAGATCCGCTCCCTCCACATGGTCCACGAGGCCATGCAGATGCTGCGGGTCGTCGTGGCCTTCAACCGCGAGGGCCACGAGTACGACAAGTTCCGGGCCCAGGGGGAGCAGGCCGTCGACGCCAGGGTGGAGGTGACGTCGCGCCAGACGATGTTCTCCGTGATGGTGAGCCTGATCACCGCCACGGGGACGGCGGCGGTGCTCGGAGTCGGCGCCTGGCAGGTCATCAACGGCGGTCTGACCGTCGGTGAGCTCCTCGTGCTGATCGCCTACATCAGCGCCGTGTACAAGCCGCTCGACACCATCAGCACGACGATCAACTCCATCCAGGAGAACCTGATCGGCTACGAGATGGCCGAGGAGCTGCTCGCCACCCAGCCCGAGGTGGTCGAGTCGGAGTCGGCGGTGACGATGGATCGGGCCGAGGGGGCAGTCGAGTTCGACGGCGTCTCGTTCGACTACCCCGGCCGGGAGAACACGCTTCGGAATCTGTCCTTCACCGTGAAGCCGGGCGAGACGGTTGCCATCGTCGGACCCACCGGGGCGGGGAAGAGCACCCTGGCCAGCCTGCTGCCCCGCTTCTACGACCCCTCGGCCGGGCGGATACTGCTCGACGGCACCGACCTGCGGGATCTGACCCTGGAGTCCCTGCGGGCCCAGATGAGCTTGGTGCTCCAGGAGCCGTTGCTGTTCACCGGCTCGATCAAGGAGAACATCCGCTACGGACGGCTCGAGGCCAGCGACGAGGAGGTCCGGGAGGCGGCCCGGGCGGCCAACGCCCACGACTTCATCAAGCGCCTGCCCAAGCGGTACGGCACCAAGCTGGGCGAGAGGGGAGCGAAGCTGTCGGGGGGCGAGCGCCAACGGATCTGCATCGCCCGGGCATTCCTCAAGGACGCGCCCATCCTCATCCTCGACGAGCCCACCTCGTCGATCGACTCCCGCACCGAGGCCACCATCCTCGAGGCGCTGGAGCGGCTGGCGGAGGGCCGGACGACGTTCATGATCGCCCACCGGCTCTCGACGGTCCGCTCCGCCTCGCAGATCCTCGTCGTCAGCGACGGGGAGATAGTGGAACGGGGCACCCACGACGAGCTGCTGAGGCTGAGATCGCTCTACTGCCTGCTCCACGAGATGCAGGACGGTGGTCGGGACGGCGAGCGCCGCCGCTCCCGGGCCCGACCCCTGCGGGCCCGACCCCTGCGGGTCCGCGCCGCCGATCGGAGGCGGCGGTGAGTCGCCGCCGCCCGTCGGTGTGCGCGCTGGTGCCCCACTTCGACTGCGAGCCATGGCTGGGGCAGGCCATCGAGTCTCTGCTGGGCCAGACCAGACCTCCCGATGCGGTGGTGGTGGTCGACGACGCCTCGCCCCGGCTCCCAGTCGAGGTGGCCCGCCGCCACCCCGGCGTCACCTTCCTGGCCGCCGCCGACAACGGCGGCCCCTACCGGCTGGTGCAGGCGGTGATCGAGCGCTCCAACTACGACTTCTACCTCTTCCAAGACGCCGACGACTGGTCGGCCCCTGACCGGCTGGAGGCTCTCCTCGAGCGGGTCGACGCCACCGGCGCCGAGCTGGTGGGCAGTCACGAGTTGCGTGTCCTCGTCGAAGAGGGCGACGTGGTGGCCGTGCGCTACCCCCTCGACGTAAACGCCGCCCTGGCCGAGCAGCCGGTCGGTTTCCCGCTGCTGCACCCCACCAGCATTGTGGCCCGCGACCTGGTCATGCGGATCGGCGGCTTCGCCAGCGGCATGCGCTTCAGCGGCGACGCGGAGTTCCTGCGCCGGGCGGCCCAGGTGGCCACCGTGGTCAACGCCGATCACTTCGGCTACTTCCGCCGCAAGCGGGCCGGTTCGCTCACCACGGCACCGGGCACTGGCCACCAGTCACCCGACCGCCTCGCCGTTCAGGCCGCCCTGGCCGCCCGGGCCCGAGGCTTCGCCGAAGCTCGGCGCCGGGGGCGCCGGCCCGACCTGAGACCGTTCCGAACCGCCCCGCTCCCGGCCCTACAGCACCTGGCCGGCCCCCCCCTGGGCCGGAGGGCCCCCGGTCGCCGGCCGGCGAGCTCGCCTCCTCCCTCGTCGGGCGCCGGCAAGGACGCGGTCCTCGTTGTCGGCGCCCCCCGTGCCGGTCAGGGGTTCCTGGCGTGGGCCCTCGACCAGCACCCTGCCTTCACCGCCGTCCCCGACGCCCGCTGGCTGGCGGCCACGGTCGCCGCCGTAGAACGGCTGGCGGGCGACGACGCCTCGCCATCGCCGCCCGGCTACCGCGCCGCACTCACCGGGGTCGTCCACCAGCTGGCGGCCGCCGGGCGCGGTCGTCGCTGGGTGGCGCACGGCGCCGCCGTCACCGCTGCCGTGAACCCGCTCGTGGCCGCCTTCCCGTCGGCCCGGCTGATCCACGTGGTGCGCCCGGTCGACGAGGTGGTCGCCGACCTGGCCGCTCGGCCCACCGACGGTGGCGCCTACCACTCACCCGACGGGGCGTGGCGGGCCTGGCTGGCCGGCGCCGGGGCCGGCTTGGCCGCCGAGCAGCGACTCGGTGCGGACCGGGTGTTGCGCGTTCGCCACTGCGACCTGGCTTCCGAGCCGGCGGCGGTGCTGGAGGCCTGTCTCCGCTTCCTGGGAGAGCGGGTGGATCCGGCCGTCGAACGGGCCCTGGCCGCTCTCGAGCCCAGCCCGCCGGTCGAGCCCCCGCCGGGTCCGGCCGACGTCGTCCGAGCCAGTCGGCACCTAAGCGCCCTGCTCCTGGCCGAGCCCGGAGCTGAGCCGGTCGGCGCCGCCCCTGCCGGTGACCAGCCGGAGCCCCCAGTGGAGGTGCAGCCGGGTGCCGGCGTGGCCCGGCCCCTCGTGGAGCGGCTGCGCCGCCTGGTCCTCGACTCCGTTCCCGCCGGATCCACCGTGCTCGTGGCCAGCAAGGGCGACGAGCGGATGCTCGCCCTCGACGGCCGTGACGCCTGGCACTTCCCGCAGGTCGAGGGTGGCACCTACGCCGGCCACCACCCGGCGGACAGCGCCGACGCCCTCGCCCACCTCGACGACCTGCGCCGGGCCGGGGCCGACTACCTCGTCCTCCCGGCGGCGGCGTTCTGGTGGCTCGACCACTACGAAGGCGTGCGCCGCCACCTGGACGAGCGTGCCGCGGTGGTGGCGTTCCACGAGGAGGTGGGCATCGTGTACCGGCTCGAGGGCGGGAACGTCGGGGTCCGTCCCCTCGCCGCCCCGCCCCAACTGGTGGTCAGCTCGTGACCGTCGCCCTCGTGGGTGGGGCCCTGGCCAACAAGGCCGGCAACGCCGGGGCGGCGTGGACCAGGCTGAGCTGGCTCAGCGGCCTCCGCGATGTCGGCTTCGACGCCCACCTGGTGGAGGAGCTGGCCCCCGGGCTAGGCAAGGAGGCCGAACGGTGGTTCCGCTCGGTGACCACCGCCTTCGGTGTGGCCGACCGCTGCACCCTCCTGCGCCCCGACGGCTCGACCGCCGCCGGCCTGGCCCTCGACGACCTCGAGGACCTGGCCGCCGGCGCCGCCCTGCTCGTCAACATCTCCGGCCACCTCCGGCGCCCCCGGATCGTCCGGCGGGTGGCGAGGCGGGTCTACGTCGATCTCGACCCCGGTTACACGCAGATCTGGAGTGACGAGGGTCTCATGGATCTCGGCGAGCACGATCACTGGTACACCGTCGGGGAGCTGGTGGGCACGCCTTGGTCGACGGTGCCCAGCGCCGGGCGCCGTTGGCGGCCCATCCGCCAGCCGGTGAGCCTCGACGCCTGGCCGGTGCAGCCCCCTTCGGGGCAGGACCGCTTCACCACCATCGCCGCCTGGCGGGGACCCTTCGGCACGGTGGAGCGTGAAGGAAGGGCGCTGGCCGGCAAGGTGCACGAGTTCCGCCGGTTCGCGGCGCTGCCCAGGCTCGCCCCCGGGGTCTTCGAGCTGGCCCTGGACATCGATGGCGCCGACCAGAAGGACCGGGCCCTGCTGGAGGAGCACGGCTGGCTGGTGGTGGACCCGGTGCCGGTGGTGGGCGATCCCCATGCCTTCCGCCGTTACGTCCAGGGATCGGCGGCCGAGGCGTCGGTCGCCCAGGGTGTCTACGTGCACCTGTCCACCGGCTGGTTCGGCGACCGGACCGTCCGCTACCTGGCCTCGGGGCGGCCGGCGCTGGTCCAGGACACCGGCTGCAGCCGCACGCTGCCGGTGGGCGAGGGGATCGTCACGTTCACCGACCTCGACCAGGCGGTGGCCGGGGCCCGGTCGATCCTGGAGGACGCTCCCCGCCACGCCGCCGCCGCCCGCCGCCTGTCCGAGGAGCTGTTCGCGTCCCATGTCGTCCTGGGACGGCTCTGCGAGGAGGTCGGCGTTGCACCCTGAGCGGCGCCGCATCGTGGTGACCAGCATGGTCGCCGGTGTCCCCGGTCAGGGCGGCTGGGTGTGG
The DNA here is from genome assembly GCA_019348305.1 of Actinomycetota bacterium. Next base: position 10,732 of record JAHWJQ010000013.1, on the reverse strand, counting down.
GCCGTGCTCCAGTGGGTGCTGGGCCTGCGCCAGCTCGGCCACGACGTTCTTCTGCTGGAGCCGGTCGACCGCATCCAACCGGCCACCAGGGCCGGTTTCGCCAAGATCGTGGGGGAGTTCGGCCTCGGCGGGGCGGCGGCCATGGTCACCCCCAGCCGTGACTCGGCCGGACTCGAGTTCGGGGCGATCGCCCAACGGTGCCGGGAGGCCGACGTGCTGTTCGACATCGCCGGCGTGCTGGCCGGTTCTGAGCTGTTCGACCCCATCCCGGCCCGGGCCTACGTTGACGTCGACCCCGGCTTCACACAGCTCTGGCACCGGAGCGAGGGGATCGACATGGGCCTCGCCGGCCACACCGCCCACTTCACCGTCGGCCTCAACATCGGCGCGCCCGCCTGCCCCGTCCCCACCTGCGGGGTGGAGTGGGTCCCGACGCTTCCCCCGGTGGTGCTCGAGCGGTGGCCGGTGGCCCCGAGGCTGGAGCACGACGGGCTCACTACCGTGGCCAACTGGCGGGGCTACGGCTCGGTGGAGCACGGCGGCGTCTTCTACGGCCAGAAGGCCCACGCCTGGCGCCAGCTTTTCCCGCTGCCCCGACTCAGCCCCCGGCCGTGCACGCCCGCCCTGGCCATCCATGCCGGTGAGGAGAAGGACGTGGCCGCCCTGGCCGAGCACGGCTGGTCGCTGCTCGATCCTGCCGTGGTGGCGGCCACCCCCGCCGCCTACCACCGGTTCGTGAGCGGCTCCTGGGCCGAGCTGGGCGTGGCCAAGAGCGGCTACGTCGTCTCCCGCTCGGGCTGGTTCAGCGATCGCAGCGCCTGCTACCTGGCGGCGGGGCGGCCGGTGGTCGCCCAGGACACCGGGTTCTCCGACCGGCTTCCGGTGGGCGAGGGCCTGCTGGCCTTTGACGGGGTCGAGGACGCGGCCGACGCCATCGCCGCCGTCGCCTCCGACTACGAGCGTCACCGGCGCGCCGCCCGCGCCTTTGCCGAGGACCACCTCGACTCCCGGAGGGTGCTGGGGCGGCTGGTCGCCCTCGCCGCCGAAGGCAGCTCGGCGTGACCGGCGACCGCCTGCGCCGGCTCGTCCCCCATCGCCGACGCCGTCGGGCCGCCGCCGGCGACCGGGTGCTCGCCCTCGTGCCTCACCACCGGTGCGAGCGCTGGCTCGACCACTGCCTGGCCTCACTGGTCGGCCAGACCCGCCCGCCCGACGGCATCGTGGTCATCGACGACGCTTCCGCGGAACCGCCCACCGAGATCGTGCGCCGGTTTCCAGGCGTCACGCTGCTGCGAGCGAGGGCCAACGTCGGCCCCTACCGGCTGGTCCAGCAGGTGATCGAGGAGACCTCCTACGACCGCTACCTGTTCCAGGACGCCGACGACTGGTCGGCCCCCGACCGCCTCGAGCTTCTGCTCGACGCCGCCGGCCGCACCGGCGCCGAGCTGGTGGGCAGCGACTACGTCATGCTCTGCACCGACGAGGTGAGGACCCTGCTGCACGCCTTTCCCGTCGACGTGAACGGGGCCCTGGCCCAAGCCCCGACCTGCCATGCCCTGCAGCACCCGACCAGCCTGGTCAACCGAACGCTGGTGACCCGGCTCGGTGGCTACGCGTCGGGCATGCGCTTCAGCGGCGACGACGAGTTCCTGCGCCGGGCCGCCCACGTGGCCCGGATCGTCAACGTGCCGCGGGTCCTGTACTTCCGGCGCCATCGGGCGGACTCGCTCACCACATCGGCCACAACCGGGCACGGTTCCCAGGCTCGGCGTGACGTTCTGAAAGCGCTGGCTACCCGGGCCGCCGACAACGCCGAAGCCGTCGTCCGGGGTGATCAGCCGGATTTGACGCCCCATGCCCTGGCCCCGCCCATCCGGTTGGAGCACGTGTGCGGCCCGGCCCTCATTGGTGGCGACGATGCCACGCGCCTCTTCCCGCGGCTGGGGCGCCGCCGTCGGCCCTCAGGCGCGACTACGAGGGCCGGCAAGTTGCCCGAGCCCGTCCTCATCGTCGGCGGTGAGGCATCGGGGACCGACGCCCTCCTCTGGTCCCTGGCCCAGCACCCTTCGGCCGTCCCCGTGGTGGACCTGTCGTGGCTGGAGCCGCTGTCGGAATCGGCCCGCCGGGCCGCCGGCCCCTCCGACCTGGTCCACACCGCCCTGTCGCCCGGTCGCCGCCTCCGTCCCCTCGATGCCTCGGGAGCCGGCGCCGGCGATCTCCAGGGGGAGCTCGCCGCCGCCGTCAGTCGGGTCCTCCTGGGCGAAGGCCCCGCTGGGGCTTCCTGCTGGATGGCGGCGGCGGCACCGGAGCCTCGCACGGTCGACGCCGTGCTGACGGTGTTCCCCCGGGCTCGGGTGATCCATCTGGTGCGTGACGCCGACGACTCTGCTTCGGCGCGAAGCCAGCCGTCGAAGGCCAACCCTCATCCGCTGCCGGTCGACGAGGCGTACCGGGCGTGGCTGAGGGAGGTTCGCAGCGGGCTGGCCGTGGAACGGGCGGTCGGCGCCGAGCGGCTCCTGCGATGCCGGTTCGACGAGCTCACCCGGGCCCCCGAAGGTGCCGTGCGGCGCTGCCTCGACTTCGTCGGACTGGATTTCGACCCGGCCTGCGTGCGGCCTTTGCAAGAGCTCGACCTTGTCCCGGCGAAGGTGTACGGCGACGTGAGCGATGCCGCTCCGGCCCGAGAGCTCACCACCGCCCTGTGCGGACCGGGGGAGCACGCCGAGTCTCTCGTCGCCGTCGATCCCCCGGTGGGTCCCGTCCCCACTGCGGCGGCCCAGGAACGAAGGGCGCCCAGGCCGACGACCCAACGGCCACCGCCGGCTCCGACGGGGGCACCGCCACTTCCGGCCCATGTGGCCCGGCCGGCGGCACTGTTGCGCCAGTCGGTGCCGGCGGGGTCGGTGGTCGCCGTGGTCACCAAGGGCGAGGGGCGCTTCCTGGAGCTGGACGGTCACGACGTGTGGCACTTCCCACGGACGGCCGAGGGGGAGTGGGCGGGGTACCACCCGGCCACCAGCGACGACGTCATCCGACATCTGGAGGAGCTGGAGGGTCAAGGCGCCCGGTACTTCCTGATCCCGTACTGGGCCCGATGGTGGCTCGACCACTACACCGGGCTTTCCCCCCATCTTGCCCGTCGGGCTCGGTTCGTCGGCGAAGACTCCGACAGCGGCATCGTCTTCGAGCTGGCCGCTCGTGGCGAGCCGGCGACGCCCTCACCGCTAGAGGGCCGTCGCGACGAGCAGGCGCGTGTTCGGCCGTCCGGCACGCCGGACCGGAGACGTTCGGTGTCGGTGATCGCGTGGAACGCCACTCACAACCCACTGGGACGGGCCCACGTGCTGGCCGAGCTGCTGCGCGATCGCTACGACGTGGAGGTGGTGGGGGCCGAGTTCGAACACTTCGGTACCGGGATCTGGGCGCCCCTCAGGGATATGGACCTTCGGCTCCGCACCTTCCCCGGCGGACCATTCCCCGAGCACTTCGCCCGGATGGAGGCGTTCGCGAGCACCATCACCGCCGACGCGGTGGTCGTCTCCAAGCCCCGGCTGCCCTCCTACCTCCTCGGCATCCTGGCCAAGGCGCTTCGTAACCGGCCGCTGGTGCTCGACGTCGACGACCGGGAGCTCACCTTCGTGGGTGCCACCGAGCCGCTGACCATCGAGGCCCTGCGTCAGCACGCCGACGACCCCCGCTTGCACAACCCGTACGGGAGCCACTGGACCCGCCATTGCGAGGCCCTGGTCGGCGCCGCCGACTGCGTCACCGTCTCCAACGAGACGCTGCAGTCGCTCTTCGGCGGCACCATCGTGCCCCACGCCCGTGACGAGCGGCTGTTCGACCCGGCCCGCTACGAACGGAGCGCGGTGCGCCGCCGTTTCGGGTTCGAGGACGGCGAGCGCATCGTGCTGTTCGCCGGCACCCCCCGCCGCCACAAGGGCGTCGTCGAGCTGGCGGCTGCCTTGAGGGAGACCGGCGACCCCCGGGCCCGTCTCTGCCTGATCGGGACGTCGGAGCTGGAGGGCCTGAGAGAGGACCTGGTTCCCTACGCCGACCTCATCCGGGTCGTCCCCTACCAGCCGTTCGCCGAGCTGCCCGCCCTCCTGGCCGCCGCCGACATGGTCGCCGTGCTGCAGGATCCGGAGAGCGACGTGAGTCAGTACCAGATGCCGGCCAAGGTCACCGATGCCCTGGCCATGCAGCGACCGTGCCTGGTGCGCTCCGTGCCCCCCCTCGAGCGCCTCATTGCCGATGGTCACCTGGAGGCGGTGCCCGGCGACGGCTTGGCGGCCAAGCTGGCGGAGATGCTCGGTGACGAGGGGGCGGTCGCCCAGCGGGCCCAGGCCAACCGGGAGGTCTTCCTGGAGCATTTCAGCTTCTCCGCCGTGCGCCCCCGCTTGGAGGCCATCATGGAGCCGCTCCTCGACCGGCCGCCTCCCTTGGCCGAGGACCACCGCCGGCTCCTCGCCTTCACCCGGGAGCGGTTCGGCGGGAGCGCCCCGGTGGGCGGGGGCACGGACGCCCCGGCGCCGGCCAGTCTCCGTGCCCATCCTGCTCGACGTCCCCGCCCTCCCGGGCCCGGAGGCGACACCCGTTTCGACGTGGTGATGTTCTGGAAGCAGAACGACACGGGAATCTACGGCCGGCGCCACGACATGTTCATGCAGCACCTCGCTCGGTCGGCACGGGTAGGACAGGTGGTCCAGTTCGATGCCCCGATCGACGTGGCCGAGCTCCGCCGGGCCCCGGCCGACGGGGTACCCTCGCAGAGCCTGCTGGTCCGTGACCGCACCATGCGCCGGATACGGGGCGTGGAGCCGGTGCCCGGCCTCCATCAGCACTCCTTCGTCTACTCCGGCGACGACGGGGGCCAGAGCCTCCTGCCCGACCGAAGTGACTACCTGGTACATGTCAAGAACGTGCTCGCTCGCCACGGCGTCGGCGAACGGCCCGTGGTGTTCTGGGTCTACCCGAAGTGCCTGGACTTCCCCGAGGTCGCCCGGGCGCTCACTCCCGACCTGACCGTGGCCGACGTGGTCGACGACCACCGGACCTGGGCCCGCCCCGGCACGTCGCAGTACCAGCGCATCGTCGCCAACTACCAGGAGATCGCCGAGCTGAGCGACATCATCCTCACCAACTGCGACGCCATGCGTACCACCATGGCGGCGCTGGGCGGCAACGTGCACCTCGTGCCCAACGCCGCCGAGTACCCGGATCTCTCGCTCTCGCTCCCGCTCGACGTACCCGAAGAGCTGCGCACCCTGGAGGGCCCGACGGTCGGATACGTGGGCAACATCTCCAGCCGGATCGACGTCGACCTGCTCGAGCACCTGGCCAGGAGCCGGCCCCATTGGAACATCGTGCTGGTGGGTTCTGCTCATGCCGGGCAGGAGGTCCTGCGGCTACGTAGCCTGAGCAACGTGTCGTTGCTCGGTCCCAGGCCCTACGAGGAGGCCAAGCGCTACGTCCGGGCCTTCGACGTCGGCCTCATACCCCACCTCCAGAACGAGATGACTGCTGCCATGCACCCATTGAAGGCGTTCGTGTATTGCGCCCTCGACGTGCCGGTGGTCTCCACCGACATCGCAAACCTGGGCGAGCTCCGTCCCCTCATCTCGGTGGCCACGGACCACGCCGAGTTCCTCGCCAAGGTCGATGCTGCCCTCGCCGAGGGCAAGGGTCCGCTGGCGAGGGAAGGGGCGCACGAGGTGCTGCGGCGCAACTCCTGGGAGGTCCGGACCGGGGCCGTCATGGCCCTGGTCGACGAGGCCCTGGGAGAACGTGACGTGCTTAAGTGACCAACGGCGCCGGGGCGTCGGCCAGAGTGGCAATCGAGTCCGCCTACCGGTCTTGCGAGGAGGTGGATCTCTCCTGGTTGGCGGCCGCGCCCCGGCGCAACCAGTGGTCGCTGGCCGACGACACCCTGAGCTTCGTATCCCGGCTGGTGACCACCCTCGAGTCCCGCATCATCGTGGAGTTCGGTTCGGGAGAGTCGACCCGGGCTCTGGCCCGGGCGGGAGCGGGGATCGACCCACCGGCGAAGGTTGTGGCCCTCGAGAACGACCCTCTTTTCCGGCAGAGAACCCGGCGAGCCCTTGGCCGGGACGGGGCCACCGAGACCGACGTCCTCCTGACCCCGGTTGTGGTCCGTCGCTGGTACGGGAACAACGTCCCCGTGTACCACCTGACCAGGCCCTTCCTCTCGGCCATGGGCCGCCCCGACCTGGTGCTCGTCGACGGGCCCCCGTTGCCCCTCGGCGGTCGGGAGGGGTCCCTGCTCCAGGCGCTGCATCTGGGCCGGACGGGCACCGTCGTGCTCCTCGACGACGCGAGCCGCCCGAGCGAAGAGCGGGCCTTGGAACGCGCCCTCGAGATCTGCGGCGACTCGGTGGAGCTCGTGGAGCTCGCCGACTTCGCCAAGGGCCTGGCCGTGCTGGTGGTGACGAGTCCGCTGGAGGGCCCGGCCATGCCGCCGGCGCCCTCGGAGGACGGGAGCGTCGAGTGAGCCTCGGTCACCTCGAGGAGTTCCTACACCGCGCCGGCGACTCCCTGTGCTCCAGCCCCGTCTTCGTCATCGGCTCTCCCCGCTCGGGAACCACCGCCCTGGCCCGGGCCCTGGGAGAGCACAGCCGACTGTGGACGTCGCACGAGTCGTACTTCCTGAACGGTCTCTACGGGCGGGGGCGGGCGGGAGACGCCTGGCGGCGCGACGCCGAGCGCAAGCAGGCGCCGAGCTGGGTGAAGACCGAGGAGGTCTCGCGCCAGGAGTTCCTGGGCTTCCTCGGGTCGGGCGTCAACGCCCTCTACACCAGCCGCAGCGGTGGACGGCGGTGGATCGACCAGACTCCACTCAACACGCTCATGGTGGACGACCTAGCCGACATGTTCCCCGGGGCGGTCTTCGTCCACATCCTGCGCGACGGCCGCCACGTGGTCCACAGCATGGGTAACTTCCTGCGGAAGTTCGAGGAGCGCGACGGTGCCAGAGAGTACGTTCCGGCGTGGGCCAGCGACTTCGTCGAGGCGTGCCGGACATGGCGAACGTGGGTGGAGACGGCGGCCTCCTTCTGCGCCCGCAACCCGCAGCGGGCGATCACGGTGGTCAACGAGCGGCTCTCGGCCGATCCCGAGAATGGCTTCACCACCCTGTACCGCTTCCTGGAGGTCGAGCGGGAGGAGGGCCCGATCAAGTCGTTCGGGACCAGGCGGGTGAACTCGAGCTTCGGCGAGGGCAGGAGGGACCACCCGTCCTCGGCCGAGGGACTCCCCCGGTGGGACAAAGAGAGGCGGGCCACCTTCGCCGAGGAGGCCGGGGAGACCCTGGTGGCCTCGGGCCTGGCCGGCAGCGACGAGCTGAGAGCGTGGGTTGAGAGCACCATGCCCGTGAACGCACCGCGCCTTGCCGGCGACGACGAGTGACGCCGCCGAGGACGGAGACCAGTGAAGCCAGGTCCCACGTGACCACGGCGCCGGTGCCACCGACGGCGCCATCCCCGTCGCGCTCGACGGGCAGGAGCACGTGGAGCTCGCGCCGCCGGGCCAGGGCCACGCTGTCGAAGGTGGCCTCCCAGCCGTCCACCGGGAGGCGGGCGAGGACGACCTCGTCGGCCGCCCGGCCGCCGACCAGCTCGGTCAGCCATAGCGTGGAGCTCCGGCGAGAGGTGCGCTCCGCCCACAGCAGGCCGACCCCCTCAGCTCCGGCGACCAGCGCCGGCCGGCCGCCGACCGACCGATCGGTCAGCAGGAGCTCCCGGCGCCAGGCCGTGTCGTCGCGCCACACGTGGAGCACGCCCTCACCCTGAACCGGCGACCGGGCGCGGAACACGGCATGGGGACGCCCGCTGCCGTCGACGGCCAGCCCCCCCTGGTTCACGAGCTGGAGGGAGCCGGGTCGGGTGGGGACGGCGACGTCGGCGGCGCCGTGGGTGATCGGCAGCTCCAGCATCGACCCGTCCGAGGCGAGCCACGTGCGCCCGCCGTCCTCCGACCGGGCGTAGGACACGTCGGCGTTGGTGGCCGGGTCCTCCCCGGCCCGCCACACGAACACCAGCTGGATGGCTCCCGCGGCGTCGACGGCCACGTGCTGCAGGTAGGCGCTCTCGCCGCTCGACCGCCCGTCGATGAGCGTGGCGACGCGCTCCCACGCGCCGGTCCCGGGCGCCAGGCGGTTGAGGATGGTATTCCCGCCGCCGGCGCCGCCGTCGCGGTAGAAGAAGAGCAGGGTACCGTCGGGGGCGAGCACGAACGCCGGGTAGGTGACCGACGCCTCCTCGGACCCGACCATGGTTCCCGCGGTCCACTGGTCGATCGATCCTGGCTGCGAGGAACGCACGTAGCGCAGCGGGTCGGCGTGCATGTTGCCGGCGACGTGCACGTATCCCTCGGCGTCGACGGCTATGGCGTAGACGTTGTGGGCGTCGGGCTCGGTGGGGACGGCCAGCGGGTTGCCCGGTACGGCGCCGAGGTCGGCTACCGTCCAGGGCCCGTCGGGGAGCTGGCGGCGGCCGGCGAAGGGTCGCCCGTCGGGATCGACCCACACCGCGTACTGAGCGTCGCCCGAGGTCCACAGGTTGTCGTTGATGAAGGCCGTCGCGTTCCACGCCGTGTCGAGGCCGAGGGGCTCCGGCAGGCGCGAGATCACGGCCGGGTGGTTGCCGTCCCCGGGAAACCTGGCGCTGGCGGTGCCGCGATCGTCGAGGACGAGGGTGATCACGCCGGCGATGAGCATGCCGGCCGTCACCAATCCGAACACCACGCCGGCGGCCAGGCGGGCCCGGCCGATCCTCACCCGGGGCCCCGCTTCATCTCGCCGAGGCGCTCGGCGAGGGAGACGGCCAGCTCCAGCCAGTCGTGTCGGTGCTCGGCGGGGGGCTCCCAGCCCGGCGCCCATCCGAGCCACTGGATGCAGCGGTGAAGCTCGCAGCGCATCAGGTCCTCGACCAGCTGCTCGATGGGGGGCCGGGCGTCGAGCGGGAGGGCGGAGTGGTAGGCGGTGACCAGGGCGGCCCGCTCGTCGTCGGACCAGCCGCCGGCGACCAGTGCGGAGAGGTCGAGCAGCGGAGCCCCGATGCCGGCCATCTCCCAGTCCACAGCGGCGATGCGACCGCTGGCCCGGTCGACCAGGACGTTGGAGGGGTAGAGCTCGCCGTGGACGAAGCAGCGGGGGAGCTGGGCCAGGCGGTCGACGTTCTCGTCGTAGCCCTCGAGGACCGCGGCCAGCCGGCGCCGCCGGGCCGCTTCCCACGCCTCGGCGAACTCCCGGGCCCGGCGGGGCCAGTGACCGAAGAACGCCCGGTCGTAGGAGACGAGCCTGGCGCGCACGGCGGGATCGATCGGGGCCGGGCGTCGGTGCAGCGCCGCTGCCCACCGGGCCACCTCGCACCACACCTCGTGCTCGCCGACCTGCCAGAGCTCGACGCCGGGGACCCTCTCGATCAGCAGCCACCACGAGCCGGAGTCGTCGTCGCCGCCGCTGGCCAGGCAGGCCGGCACACCGGGCACGCCGGCGGCCAGCACCCACCGGTAGGCGTGGACCTCCCGGCCGGGGTCGTCGAGGAAGGCGGGCCGGTTTCCCCGGGCCTGGGGGAGGCGATGAGCGATCCCGAGGTCCTTATGCAGCAGGGCCCGCCGGGTCCCGCCGGCGAGGACGACGTCGACCTCGGTGATGGCGTGGGTGGTGGCATAGCGAGAGCTCCGTAGGGTGACGCTCGAGACCTCGGTGCCCAACGCCTGGCGCACCAACCGTTCGAGGTCTCCGGCTGCGGTCGCCCCAGCGCCCCGCCTGCCGTCCACCGGCCCAGCCTAGGAGTGGCGGGCATGGACGGGAGCCGTGGGAATGCCGAACCTCCACAGGTGAGGGGTCGCCTGTAGTACGGTCACCGCCACGACGCCAGCGCTGCGGGCGATGCGGTGACAGGACCGGCGGATGCGGGTACGCCTCCCGCTCGGAGATCCGGATCGCCGGTCACCAATACGTCAGCTTCCACGTGCGAGCGAGGTCCACGGAGGAGCGGTCGTCAGGATTGCGGGCTCTGCGCGATGAAACGTGGGGCGGGGTGAGGCCAGACCCCCGGCCATAGATCCACCAGCAAGGCCAAGGGCCTCACCATTCTGCGGCTGTTCGAAGCTGCAGAACAGGAGGCCCTTGACGGTGAAGCACCGTAGCGAGGGCGCCACCGCGTTGCTCGGCATGTCGGGGTTTGTGGTCGGCGCCAAACTCGAGATGGACGGCGAGATCTGGCTGCACGTGGAGAGCACCGCAGAGGTGATCGGGTGCAGCTCGTGCGGAACACGGGCAGTCGGGCCATGGCCGGCGACGGGTCAAGGTGCGAGACCTGGCCATCGCCGGGCGGGACGTGGTCCTGGTATGGGCCAAGCGCCTGTGGCGCTGCCCCGATGCGGACTGCGAGGTCGGCACCTGGAGCGAGCGATGCGATGACATCGCCCCCAGGGGCCGCTATGTCTTCTCTGCACCGGAGCATCTCCGCCACAGCCGACTTCGTCCCCTCACCACTCAGAGTGGTCGTTGGCGCGAATCCTGCACGGCTGCTACCGGGAGGCCGAGTCGAGCTCCAGGCCCTTGGTCTCGGGGAGACCGGCGAAGGCGAGGGTGGCCAGCAGCGCCGGCGCGGCCACGACCACCGCGGCGGGGGCGAAGCGGCCGAACAGGTCGGCCAGGGCGCCGAAGGTGAGCAGGCCGCCGACCGCCCCGGCCACGCCGGCGGCC
>JAHWJQ010000139.1 GCA_019348305.1 Actinomycetota bacterium | reverse complement strand
TGGCCCCAGTCCGGAGGCAGCTCACCCTTGGCCAGGACCGCCCCCACCAGCCGGTTCCCGCTCTGTTCCAGGCGGGCCCACCGGGGGTCGCCTGTCGCCTCCTCGAGGACCGCGTAGGTGCAGGGTGAGACGTAGCTCGGGTTGAAGAACCGCTCGCGGGCGGCCCACGGCCCCGGCAGGAGGACGAGCTCGCCGCCTACCTCGGCGGTGGCGTGGTCGAGGATCGCCAGGCCCAGGCGCTTGCCCTCCTCGACCAGCCCTGGCTCACCGAAGGTCCGCCCGGCCATCACCAGGGCGCGCGCCGCATCCAGGTCGGCGTCGGTTGCGGGCTCCGGATCGACCACCCGTCCTCCGGCCCATTTCCACGAGAGCAACCCATCGTCGCGTTGCAGGTTCTCCTTGGTCCACTTCCAGACCCGGCGGAAACGGTCCGGGTCTTCGGTGGCGGCGGCCAGCAAGAGGGCATAGGCCTGTCCCTCGCTCACGGTGTCGCCACCATGGTCGGGACGTACCACCCGGCCATCGCCGTTCACGTACTCCGCGAAGAAGCGGTCGACGGCCGGGCTGCTCCGGCCGGTGCCCGTCCCCAGCGGGGCCACGCCCCCGTTGCCGCTGCCGTCGCGGCGGACCAGGACGACGGCGGCCACCACGGCCAACACGAGAGCGATCACCACCGGCACGCGCAGCCTCACCTCGCCTGCCCGAGCGAAGCCGCCGGCTCGGCCACAGCCTCGGGCGCGGGCTGCGCCCGTCCGCCCCTCAGCGCCGGCCACATTCCGCTGAACAGCACCGTGATGTGGACCAGAGCGAAGGCCACGTTGTTGATGGTGGCCGGCGACTGGTCGCGGCTGAGGCCATAGACGGCGACGCCGGCCAGAACGGCGCAGGCCGCCAGGGGAAATCGGATGGGCCTGATCTGGCGACCGCTGGTGCCTTGTTTGGGGGTGACCACGAACTTGCCCTTGCGCCGCAGAAGGGTGAGGAGCGAGGCCACGATGTGCACCCAGAAGTTGGCCGATTGGAGGGCGAAGGCGGCGAAGGTGTAGGTCCCACCGCTGGCCAGGGCCACCGTGAGCAGCCCGGTGACGAAGTAGGGCGCCCAGTGCACGAGGAACTCGTCCACCGAGGCGACGCTCACTGGCTGGGCGCCGGTCAGGATCCGGGCCAGGGGGAAGCTCATGTAGATGAGCAGGGTCCAGCCCGTGAGCCAGTAGCCGGCCGACATCAGGTAGTTGAGGCGGGTCTTGAGCGGGAGCCGCGCCCGCAGGACGCGGGGCAGCGCCGACAGGCAGCCACGGGCCCACCGCAACTGCTGGCTGGTGTAAGAAGCCATGTCCTCGGGCCCCAGGCCCGACGCCAGCACCTCGGGTACGTAGCGGCTCTTCCAACCCCGTTCGTGGAGCTGGAGGGACAGCTCGAAGTCCTCTGTCAGTGAGTCCGTCGGGAAGCCGCCTACGGCATCGAGGGCGGCGCGGCGGAAGACCACGTTGGTGCCGCAGCAGAACATGGAGCCCAGGTCGTCGCGGCCGACGGCGATGGTGCCGAAGAACAGCGCTTGTTGTGACCAACTCGCCTCGGCGATGCCGCCCTCGTGGGCATTGGCGTAGTACTGCGGCGTCTGCACGAAGGCCATCCGGTCTTCGTCGAAGTAAGCGAGCGTCACCTCGAGGAACCGGGGGTCGGGCACGTGGTCGCAGTCGAGAATGGCGACGAAGGGAGCGTCGGTGTGCTGCAGGGACCAGTTGATGTTGCCCGCCTTTGCCCCCTCATTGGAGGGGCGGCGGACGTAGTTGACTCCCTGGCGCTTCGCCATCTCCTCGATTGCTGGATCGCCCCCGTCGTCGAGCACGTGCACCCGGACGTCGGCCGTCCTCATCCTCGTCGCCGCGGCGACGGTGGGCTCCACGACCTCCACCGGCTCGCCGTAGACCGGGATGAAGACGTCGACCGTGAGCGGCTCTGTGCACGGTGGTTTGGGCACGCGCCGACGGATGCTGCCCAAGGTCCACCAGAACCCGACGGCCTGCACCATGTTGAACACCTCGGCCGTCACCAACAGGCCGTAGAGCACGGGCTGGGAGGGCCTCCCGGGCGCGAGGAGCCAGGACAGGTACCAGATGGCCAGGGGCACGTTGACAATGGCCAACGCACGGGCGGCGCGACGGCGCCAGCCGCCCTGCGGCGGCTGCCAGTGCGGGGGCGCCAGCCGGCAATCGGTTGGTTGGCTCACTCGAAGGTCCACACCTTCACGTCACGGCCCCGCTCAGAGCGCAGGGACCTCTCAGCCGACACGCCCGTCACGTAGTCGACCACGCGGGGGACGCTGCTGTCGGGGTTGGTGAGGCTGAACGCGGCGACCACGAAGACTCGGCGGTACGGCGTCGCGGTCGGGTCCGGCTGGGAATCGAGCGACCTCACCTCGACGCCAGGGGCCTTGTAGCGCAGCACGTCGCCCAGCGCCTTCGGCTCGTAGACGACGAGGTCTCCGGGGCGGGCGGCGCTTGCCACCTGGGCCACGGCCGGGGTGACGTCGAACCGGCGGAGAGGCCGTACCCGCGCCGTCTGGTCGACGAGCGCGACGACGAGCACGGCCACGGCTCCCACAGTGAGCAGGCGCATCCTCGGCCAGCGCCCGCCCACCATCGTGAGACCGCGGCCGATCACCAGGACGAGTGCCGGTACGGCTGTGGCGAACCACCCGAGGGCGAAGGTGGGCCGGCGCGGCGTCCCGAGCAACTGGGCCAGGAGGATGAAGGCCACCGGAGCGGTGGCGAGCAGCAGCAGGAGTGGCCCCTGCCGCGACCGGGTGCGCCCGAGCACCAGCAGCCCGCCCAGGATGCCCAGAGGCCACAGCGCCAACAGCCGCGAGGTCACGTTCACCGGGTGGAAGCCGAAGACACCCGACAGGAGCGAACCGATGAGCGGGAACACCGAGGTCTCGCCGCCGGGGGCCGCGGCAGTGGCGTACTCGAGCGGGGGCAGGACGCGGGAGGGCCCCAGGCCTGAGCGCATCACCAGGAGCGGGGCAGTGGCCAGGGCCACGAGGGTCAGCGCCAGCAACCACCCGCCGAGGGACGGCAAGACGGGTTCGCGCGCCCGCCGCCGGTGGATGAGCGCGACGACGATGGCGCCGTGCAGCACGGCCAGGTGCACCAGCGCCAGCTGGTGGGACCACACCAGCGCCGCCCCGACCAGACCGAACAGCGCCCAGTCGGTGGGCCGCCCGCACCGCAGGGCGCACAGCATGGTGAGCACCGCCATCACTGCCAGCAGCGTGGCGAGGGCGGCCGGCCGGGCCTGGGTCGAGAACCACACGAGCGTGGGGGCGAAGGCGCCCAACGCGGCGGCGGCCAGGCCGGCGCGACGGTCGTAGAGCTCCTTGCCCGTGACGTAGAGGAGGGGCACGAGGAGGATTCCGGCGACGAGGGACGGCAGGCGCAGCGCGAAGGGGCTGGGACCGAACGCCTGCCTCGAAGCCCAAGAGAGCACCATCTGTAGCGGCGGATGGGCGTCGGCGGAGGCTGCGGCATGGAACATCGACAGGAACGGCGCGTCGGTGATGCGAGCGGTGAGGGCTTCGTCGAGCCAGATGTCGCGGGGCGTAGCCAAGCGGACGGCGGCGCCAACTGCGGTCAGGGCGAGAAGAGCCCAGCCCACCAACCGCGGCCCCTCGCCGGCCTCCTCCACCGGCAGGACCAAAGGCACCGGGGCCGAGACCGCGGTGGCGATGGCGAGGCCCACGAGCAGCATCGCGGTTGCCGCCACCGCCGCGTCCACTGCCACGTCGGCCGCCGTGCCGCGTCCGGTCAGGGTCAAGGTCACCTGCAGCGCGACGGCGAGCGCCGTAAGCACGAGGGCGGTGCGAGCGGCGCCTTCGGCCACCCGCTGGTGCACGAGCACGTGGGCCAGGCCAAGGCCGGCCATGGCCACCGCGAAGTAGGCGGCGTGGAGGCCCAGCCGGGCGTCGGAGAGGTGGAGCAACAGCCCGGGGGCGATCAGAGCGACGAGGACCACGGCGCTGCCCGCAGTGGCCGAGACGAGCAGCGCCGGCATGAGGGCGTCGCGCCGGCCGGCGGCGACGTTGCGCACCACCAGCACCGGGGCGATGCCGGCGGCCAGCAGCGGGAGGAGCCCGAGTACGACCAGGGCCCCGATGAGCGTCTTGTCGGAGTTGGGCCCGAGGCTCGTCAGAAGCGCCACCAGAGGCATCGTCCCGATCAGCACCGATGCCACGGCTCCCATCACCGGGGACCGGCGGCGGACCTCCACGGGCGTGGCCGACGGCTGTTGGGGCAGCAGCCCGCACGTCCCGTCGTGGCGGCGGTGGCGGGAGAGGGCGAGGCTGACGGGGTCGCCCGCCGCCAACGCGACCACGGGGACGAACGCCGCCGAAGGAGCCTTGGCCAGCAGAGCGGCGCCGACCACCAGCGTCACCGCGGCGCCGGCCAGGGCCGGGACCGCGGTGCCCGACCGGCCGCACGTTCGCAACACCTGGTGTTCGAGGGGCGTGAGCATGGCGGGCAGGAAGGCCAGGGCCAGCACCACGACCGCCAGCCCTTGACCAGCGGGGAGGGCCACGGGCAAGCCGGCGGCCAGCACAACCAGGCCGAAGCCGACTGCCATCACCACCGCCCGGTGCCGGTTAGCGGACCGACTGGGGACCAGGGGGTCGGTTCCCGTCCAGGCGACGAAGGCGGCCCGGCGCACCGCCAGCAGCGCCCCCCCGAACAGCACCATCCGCACCAGCGGGGCCCCCGCCAGCTGGCGAGCGGCCAAGACAAGGATGACGAGCCCCGCGAGGTCGGGCGCGAGCAGCGGAAGCGCGCGGGCCCAGTGCTCGGATCTGGGCTCGACGCTGCCCGGTTCTCGTAGCGGAGCCGCGACAGGCCTCGTGATCGTCTTCACAACTCTCGGCACCCTTCCCACCGCGCGGCGCGTTTGAACCCGTTTGCGGATTTCGTTCGGATACATCGCTTGACTTTGACCGACTCCGGCGCGATTGTTGAGCAGGCGCTCAGATCATTTGCTCAAAGCACTCGTTCAAGGAGGATGCGGCCCATGCCGGCCCACGATGCGCTTCTCGTGCCCGTCTACCTCGTCTACGCCGTCGTCGCCATCGGCCTCATCGTGTGGCTGGCCCGCACCCTCTCGCGCAACGGCGCGATCTTCCTGGAAGGCGTGTTCGAGGACTCGCCCCAGATGGCAGGGGCGGTCAACCAGCTTCTGGTGGTCGGGTTCTACATGCTCAACCTGGGCTACGCGGCGCTGCTGCTGCGGGCCGACTCCGCACCCGACGCGGTAGTCGCCGTCGAGGTGCTGGTGCACAAGCTGGGCGTCCTGTTGCTGTCGCTGGGCGTGCTGCACTTCGCCAACATGTACGTCTTCCACCGCATCCGCCGCCGCGCCGGCGCTGCCGTGCTGCCACCCCCGGTCGCTCCTCGAGCCTTCGTCGACGCCGACGGAACGGTGGCACCCTGGGGCACCCCCCGCTGACATGCGGACGCCACGCCGGCTGGTCGTCCTCCACCATGGCTTTGGCTCCTCGCTGTTGCTGTCGCCGCCGGATTGCGCCGACGCGGAGTGCCGGCACACCGCGGTTGCCCGGTGAGCGGCCCGGCCGAGAGGTCCCTGAGACCGGGCCGGGACCAGACCAGGGACCGCATCATCCACGCGGCGCTGGCCACCCTGCGGGAGGAAGGCATCG
>JAHWJQ010000138.1 GCA_019348305.1 Actinomycetota bacterium | reverse complement strand
CCAACCGCGAGCGCGATTAGCGCAACCTGCACCCCCGGTGCTCCAACGAACGGAACCTTGACGAAGTTGCGGTCGCCATCGGTCGTCAACCAGAAGGTACTGCCGCGCAACCCGGCGGTCGTGACGGATTCCGCCCGGACGTGATTGTGCGGTCCCATCCCGTAGAACAGCACGCGCGCAGTCGTGACGTCGGCCATCGCCCGCACCCGCGACGCCTACGAGCACCTCGACCCCGAGTTGGTGGGCAACGGCACCCGCTTCGTGGTGAGCGAGCTGGCCGGCAAGTCGACCCTCGAGCTCAAGGCCCGCGAGCTCGGGCTCGACCTCGATGCTCCGGCCCTCACCAGCGTGCTCGACGAGCTCAAGACGCTCGAGCACCGGGGCTATCACTTCGAAGCGGCCGACGGTTCCCTCGAGTTGCTGATGCGCTCGGCCACCGGCTGGCGCCAGGACTTCTTCGAGGTGGAGTCGTTCCGGGTCATCACCGACCACCGGGAGAACGGTTCGTTCGTCACCGAGGCCACCATCAAGGTGCACGTGGGCGACCAGCGCCACGTGGCCACGGCCGAGGGAAACGGCCCCGTCAACGCCCTCGACGGGGCGCTGCGCCTGGCCATCGGGCAGGCGTACCCGGCGCTGGCCGACCTCCACCTCACCGACTACAAGGTGAGGGTCCTCGACACGAACAAGGGGACGGCGGCCGTGACCCGGGTGCTCATCGACTCCACCGACGGCGAGGACACGTGGTCCACCATTGGCGTCTCCGAGAACATCATCGAGGCATCCTGGCAGGCGTTGTCCGACTCCATCGTCTATGGCCTGCTCCGCGGCCTCAGGGAAATCGCCAAGTAATGGCCCAGCCCGACTTCGTCCCCGTCTCCGACACCGACCGGGTGCGGCCGGCCGAGCGGCTCCCCGCCCCCGAGCCCTGGGAGGCGACGCGGCCGGCCGACCTGCCCGGGCTGCGGCCACCCTCCGGCCATTCCATGGGCAACACCGGGCCCGATCAGGGCTACGGGCTCAAGCTGGCGCGGCGGTTCGGGGACCGCCTCGAGCTGCAGGCGGGCGAGCACGGCGAGGACGCGGTGGCCGGCGCTCTGGCCGTGGGGCTCAAGCGGGCGGCGCAGTTCGGCCGGGCGCCGGTGATCTATGACTTCGAGCTCGCCTACAGCGTCTTCGGCTTCCTGGGCGGAGCCCCCGACGACCTGGTCGAGCACCGCCGGCGCCTCTTCGCCGGCGCCGACCACGACTACTGGACCCAGCGGCGCATCGCCGATCTGGTGCCCGCCGAGACGCTGCGGCTCACGCCGGCGCAGGTGCGAGCGCAGCTCTCTTCGTGGCGGGCGCTGCTGGCGCTGGAGACGCCGGCGTCCACCGGCTGAGATGGCTGAGGTCGAACAGCTGGAGGTAACCACCGGCGAGATGACCTTCCGGGGCCGCGCCGCGGGCCCCGAGGGCGGCCGGCTCGTCCTGTTGCTCCACGGCTTTCCCCAGACCTCGCGCTCGTGGCTAGCCACCATCGAAGCCCTGGCCGACGCCGGCTACCGCGCCGTGGCCTTCGATCAGCGGGGCTACTCGCCGGGGGCCCGTCCCCAAGAGGTCGAGAGCTACGGGATCAGCCACCTCGTCTCCGACGTGATCGCTGTGGCCGACGACATCGGGGGCCACCAGTTCGACCTCGTGGGCCACGACTGGGGCGGGGTGGTGGCGTGGCACGTGGCCGGCCAGTACACCTCCCGGGTGCGCACCCTCACGGTGGTCTCGACGCCCCACCCCGCTGCCTTCCGCCGGGCCGTCTCGGGCGAGCTGGGCGGTGACCAGCCGCAGCGGTCGTGGTACATGGAGTTCTTCCAGCAACCGGAGGCTCCCGAGCAGGCTCTCCTGGCCGACGACGCCAGCGGCCTGCGGGCCCTGTTCGCCGGCGTGCCCGACGATGCCGTCGACGACTACGTCCGCGAGCTCAGCCAGCCCGGCGCCCTCACTGCCGCGCTCAACTACTACCGCGCCGTTCCCCTCGCGCCCGCGCCCGACATGGAGCCGATCGTCACACCGACGTTGTACGTGTGGAGCACCGACGACGTCGCCTTGGGCCGGGAGGCGGCCGAGGCGACTGCCGAGCACGTGCGGGGGCCCTACCGGTTCGAGGTGCTCGAAGGGGTCTCGCACTGGATCCCCGACGTGGCCCCCGACCGGCTCAACCCCCTGCTACTCGACCACCTGGTGACACACCTCTGAACCCCTCCCCACCTCTTTTCAGGACGTAGAACGCTACGGAGCGGGGCCAGCCGGGGAAGGACAGGGACATGAGGAACAAAGAGTCGGCCGGCCGCTACGTGATCCCCGGCGGGGAGTTCACCCGCGACACCAACTACATCGCCACCCGCATCACCGCCGACGGGCGCGACGGCTACCCCGTCGAGCCGGGGCGCTACCGCCTGGTCGTGAGCCGGGCCTGCCCGTGGGCCAACCGGGCCATCATCGTCCGGCGCCTGCTCGGGCTCGAACCGGTGCTGTCGATGGCCATCGCCGGCCCCACCCACGACGAGCGCAGCTGGACCTTCGACCTCGACGCCGGCGGGCGTGACCCCGTCCTTGGCATCGAGCGGCTCCAGGAGGCCTTCTTGGCCAGGTTCCCCGACTACGACAAGGGCATCACCGTCCCTGCCATCGTCGACATCCCGACCGGTCAGGTGGTGACCAACAACTTCCCGCAGATCACCCTCGACTTCTCCACCGAGTGGCGGGCGTACCACCGCCCCGGCGCCCCCGACCTCTACCCGGAGGATCGCCGGGAAGAGATCGACGAGGTGGCGGAGGTGATCTTCACCGACGTCAACAACGGCGTCTATCGCTGTGGCTTCGCCGGCAGCCAGCAGTCATATGAGCGGGCCTACGGCCGCCTCTTCGACCGGCTGGACTGGCTCTCGGAGCGACTCGAGGGGCAGCGCTACCTGGTGGGCGACACCATCACCGAAGCCGATGTCCGGCTGTTCACGACCCTGGTCCGCTTCGACCCCGTCTACCACGGGCACTTCAAGTGCAATCGCCACAAGTTGTCGGAGATGCCGGTGCTGTGGGCCTACGCGCGCGACCTCTTCCAGACCCCGGGCTTTGGCGACACCATCGACTTCGATCACATCAAGCGCCATTACTACGTGGTCCACACCGACATCAACCCCACCCAGATCGTGCCCGCGGGGCCTGATCTCTCCGGCTGGGTGACGGCCCACGGCCGCGAGGCGCTGGGCGGGCGCCCCTTCGGTGACGGCACGCCGCCGGGGCCTCCCCCGCCCGACGAGGTGGTGCCGCGCGAGCACGCGGCGGTGGCAGCCTGAGCGCGTGCAGCCACTGATCCTCACCGACGAGCAGCGGCAGTTTCGGGAGGTGCTGCGCCACTTCGCCGAGGACAAGATCGCCCCCCGGGCCAGTGAAGTGGACCTGCGGGCCGAGTACGACTGGGCCAACTTCGAGGCCTGCCGGGCCATGGAGCTGCCGGCGCTGGGGATCCCCGTCGACTACGGCGGTGGCGGAGCCGACCACGTGACCCAGGCGATCATGGTCGAGGAGCTGGCCCGGGTGTGCGCCTCGACGTCGCTCACCATGATCATCTCGAAGCTGGGGATGATCCCGGTGATGCTCTGGGGGTCGGAGCACCTCAAGTCGACCTACCTGCCGAAGATCGCCTCGGGGGAGTGGCAGGCCAGCTACTGCCTGTCCGAGCCCGACGCCGGTTCGGACGTGGCCGCCATGAAGACGCGGGCCGTGCGCGACGGCGACAGCTACGTGCTCAACGGCTCGAAGTACTGGATCACCAACGCCGGCATCTCGACCACCTACACCGTCTTCGCCAAGACCGACCCCGCCGGCGGCCACCGCGGCATCTCCTGCTTTGTGATCGAAAAGGACTGGGGGGTGAAGGTCGGCAAGCTCGAGCACAAGCTGGGCGTCCGGGGCAGCCCCACCGGCGAGATCCTGCTCGACGACGTACGGGTGCCGGCCGAGAACCTGGTGGGGGAGGAGGGGCAGGGCTTCTACATCGCCATGGCCACCCTCGACCGCAGCCGGCCCACTGTCGGCGCCCAGGCGGTGGGCATCGCGCAGGGAGCCGTCGATTACGCCGCCGGGTACCTCAAGCAGCGCCGGCAGTTCGGCCGGCCCATCGCCGAGTTCCAGGGCCTGCAGTTCATGCTGGCCGACATGGCCATGAAGACCGAAGCGGCCCGCGGGCTCGTGTACAAGGCCTGCGCTCTGATCGACGAGGGCGATCCTCGGGACGAACTGACGCTGGCCGGCGCCATGGCCAAGTGCTTCGCCTCCGACGTAGCCATGGAGGTCACGACCAACGGGGTGCAGCTGCTGGGCGGCTACGGCTACACCACCGAGTTCCCGATGGAGCGCTTCATGCGCGACGCCAAGATCACCCAGATCTACGAGGGCACCAACCAGATCCAGCGGGTGGTGATGGCAAAGAAGCTGCTGAGATAGGCCCGAAGTATGGGAGCTGCGGTGTTCTGACGGAGCAGGACCTTCAGGGCGCAGCAGGCAACGAGGGCGACGATGGCCGGGACCGGCGAGATGCGTGGCGGGGTGCGCTCATCAGTCGGCAGATTCATCGTCGATGGTCGGACAGGACGCCAGGGCGGCGGCATGCTCCTCGGCCATCTGCTCCGCCAGGCGGATGAGCTCCACAACTCTTCGGTCCTTCACCCGGTAGTAGGTGAACCGGCCTTCCCTGCGTGCGGCGACGTACCCGCAGTGGGCCAGACACGTGAGATGCATCGAGACGCGGCCTTGTGACAGCCCGACGCGTTCGACGCACTGAGAGACGGTCCGCTCTCCGTCGAGGAGGAACTCCAGCAGCGTCAGGCGGACAGGGTGGCCCAGCCCCCGGAAGAACCGCCCTAGCGTTTCGGCGCCGACATCAGCGACCGGTCCTTTCGCCGTGCCCGTTGATGCCATCGCCGCCTCCATCGTCGCTGTCCGGTCTTGAGCTTCCCCGCCGCCCACGCCAACATCGCCCTGCTAGCTCCACGCCCCACTTCGACGCGAGAGCCCATCAGATCACACACACGGGGCACCTGCGGCGGCAGTCGTCGCTGGTGAGCACGATCCGCGCCATGGCCGGGTGCGCTTCCAGAACAGCTTCGTCGGCGTCGCTCCCCAAGTCGTCGTCCTTCGATCCCATCGACGGGTCTCTCTTCTTCAAGTCGCCTTCCGGCCTGCACGGCGTCGTTCGGGGTCCGGTGCCGTTTGTCGTCCCTACCCGTCGGGTAGACGACGCATTCGTCAGGGAGGATGCGTCGCTACCATCATGAGTCGGAGTGGGTGATCGAGATGGACACAACCTGCGGTCGTGCATCTGCGACTTCGGGCGGAGGGCGACCTTCCGTCGTTCGGGTTCACGATGCTCGGTGTTGACGGCCGGCGACGTCATGCGAGCCGGGCTCGACGGCTGGCGGAGGGTTGGCGTATCCACTCACCCGCACAATCGTGAAGGAGGACGCAATATGCCGAAAGAGATCGATCGCCACGACGTGCAACGCCTCATGGGACAGGGAGCCCAGGTCGTCGACGTCATGGGCGCAAGCGAGTACGAGGCCAGCCACCTGCCCGGCGCCATCCACGTCCCGCTGGGGAAGATCCCCGAGCAGGCACCAGAGCTGCTCGACCAGTCCCGTGGCGTCATTACCTACTGCTACGACTCGCTCTGAGACATGAGCCCACGAGCCG
>JAHWJQ010000137.1 GCA_019348305.1 Actinomycetota bacterium | reverse complement strand
CGGCATACCGCTGTTCCCATGCGCGGCCGTAACCGATCAGGCTCGGAATCGTTGATCCCGGCGGTGTCGACACCGCCCGACCGTGACGCCGCGGCCGGATCGCGACCGGCTGCACGGGGGAGTCGGTCGCAGCGGCCGCCGCTCCGGCCCACGGGCCGGACGGTGGCCCGCCGGGCGGGGGCCGGTCCTCACGGGGCCGGCCCCGGTGGCCTGCGGATAGGCTCGGACGGTGGCAGGGCGACGAGTCGGCGTGATGGGCGGGACCTTCGATCCCATCCACCACGGCCACCTGGTGGCCGCGAGCGAGGTCGCCGGCCTCTTCGGGCTCGACGAGGTCGTGTTCGTGCTCGGCCCGCTGCTGGCCCGCTTCGGCCGGGCCCGGGTCTCGATGCCCGGGGGTGACAACTTCGGCACCCGCCCGATCGACATGCACCTGCTGGGCCTGGAGACGATGGGCGCCAGCTTCGACGTCCACCACGGCTACATCGAGGCCTCCTGCGATCGCCTGCTCGGGACGCGGGTGGTCCTGGAGTTCCCCAGCCACACCGCCACCGACAACCTGCTCATGGCCGCCGTGCTGGCCAAGGGCACCACCGTGATCGAGAACGCGGCCAGAGAGCCCGAAGTGGCCGACTTGGCGGCCATGCTCAACCGCATGGGAGCCCGGGTCTCGGGCGCCGGCACGTCGACCATCGAGGTCGAGGGAGTGGACGAGCTCACGGCGGTGGAGCACACGGTGATCCCGGACCGCATCGAGGCGGCGACGTGGGTGGCGGCGGTGGGGATCGCCGGCGGCGAGGTCACCATCGAAGGCGCCCGTCCCGACCACATGGACATGGTCATCCAGAAGATGGGTGCCATGGGGGTGCGTGTGTCGCCTTCCCGCAGCGGCCTCTGGGCCTCCTGTTCCGATCGCCTGCAGTCGGCCGACGTGGCCACGCTGCCCTACCCCGGCATCGCCACCGACTACAAGCCGCTCCTGGTGACGATGCTCGCCCTGGCCGAAGGGGTAGGCATCGTGACGGAGAACGTGTTCCGCGACAACCGCTTCGCCTATGTCGCCGAGCTCATGCGGATGGGTGCCGACATCAGGACCGAGGGCCACCATGCGGTGGTCCGCGGTGTGCCGCGCCTGTCGGGGGCGCGCGTCAAGGCCCACGACCTACGGGCCGGCGTCGCCCTCGCGCTGGCCGGGCTGGTGGCCGACGGGCAGACGGAGGTGCAGGATGCCTTCCACATCGACCGCGGCTACGACGACTTCGCCGGCAAGCTGCGCGGCCTGGGGGCCGAGGTCGAGCGCCGGCGCTGAAGCGGTGGAGGCCGAGAACTACCTGCGGCTGCGGTGCGAGGAGGTCATCGCTGGCGCCCAGCGAACCTGTGAGGACGGGGCGCCACCTTTGACCGACGAGGTCGCAGACGCCCTGCAGGACCTGGTCGACGCCGGCTTGGCGCTGGCCGGCGCCGGCCTCGTCGCTGCGTCGCGGGTGGAGGCGGTGCTGGCCGAGACGGAAGACGCTTTGGCGGTGCGGGGGGTCGACTGGCTTGTCACGGCGCTGCCGGACCTGTCCGCGCTGCACGGCTGCTCGGAGGCCGAGGCACCGGCGGCGCTCGAGCGGGTGGTCTCCGTGGGCCGGGCGGTCCCGGCCCCCGACGGCACCAGGGTGCTCGCCTCGGTGGAGTTGTGGAGTGATCGGGGGATGCTGCGGTTCGTGGACGAAGGGGGCACCGACAGTGCCTGTGAGCTCAGGCCGGCTCCCGGGCCTGGAGACGGCCCCCTGGTCGTCGAGATGACCCCGGGTCGCGCGGTGAGCATCAACCTGGGCGATGCTGCCGCTGTGGCCACCTTGGCCGTGCGGACCTCCCGCGCCGGCGCCGGGGCCTATCTCGAATGGCTGGCCTGGCAGCAGCTGGCCGCAGTCCGGCGCTGCCCGACGGTGGCAGCCATGAACCACGCGCGGTCCCGCCTCCGAGCGGCAGCGGGGGCGTTCCGCGCCCTGGGCCTGGTGGGCCCGGACCGCCAGCCCGCCGCCGTGGGCGCGACCCTCCACGCTGCTCTCGTCGGCGCCGGCCTGGTCGAGACGGCTGCCGGCGACGGCCCGCCGGTGCCGGTGCCGCCCGAGTGGGCTCGGGTCGTGCAGCCTGGCTCGGGTGACCGGGGACTGCGGCGGGTGGTCGCGGTGGCGGGCCGGCTTCCGGACTCCGCCGGCGGGTGGACGGTGGCCTCGCTCGAGGACTGGGCCGACCAGTGGCGCCTGGTGGCCACGGGCTACCCCGACTCGCCCGGGTCGGTGTGGGCCGCCGTCGACGACGCCGGCTGCGGCCACGGCGGGGCGCCGGTGGGCCACTCCGCCATCCGCTTCGACCCTGAGCTGCGTCCCGGGTGGCGGTGGGTGACGGTGTCGGTTGTCGACGCCGGCGAGGTGCTGAGCCTGGAGATCCGCCGGTGACGCTGCCGGCCTGGTGGGAGGGGCTGGCCGAGGTGAGGGCACCTGGCCCGGCGGGGGCCGAGCACCACGAGTTGGTGTGGCGGGCGGGTGAGTTCTTCCTGGCCGACCACCTCGACCCGGAAGCCGAGCTGGCGCTGGTCGCGCTGGGCGGCGAGCGCTGCCCCTGTCTCGACATGTTGGACGCCTGGGTGGCCCAACACGAAGAAGCCGCCATCTTCACCGTGGGGGCCCGGCTTGCGACGGAATCGGTGGAGCTCAACCACCGGCTGGCCACCGCCCGGCGGGCCGAGGTGACCCGGTGGCGCTCGCACCTCACGGCGCTGCGCTCGAACGCTCGCCGCCGCAGCGACCGCGGCGCCGTCGACCGGCTGGGCCAGGTGGCGGGGCCGGCCGAGCGGGCGGCCGCCAGCCGCCTCGGGCTGCTGTACGTGTTGAGCCTCCCGCCCATCCTCCAGCTCCGTCTGCAGGCTTCGGTGGCTGCCACGCTGGCCGGCCAGGGGCGGCTCGACCGGCTCATGGTCCCCACCGCGGTACGGGCCCGGCCGGCGCTGCGGGAGATGGGCTGGCTGGGCCGGCCGGCCGACGTGGAGCTGTGCGTCGAGCCTGGCGGCGCGGTGATCGAGGACGACCGGGCCGTGCTGCCCTGCGGGTGGCTGGCCGGCGTGTGGGGCCGCGGCCTGGGGCTCCTCGAGGCCGGCCTGCCCGTGGCCGTCACCGACGTTGCCGGGGGCGGGTCGGTCCTCGAGGTACTGGTGGCCGCGCCCGGGAAGCCGCAGGTGACGGTGGTGGTTGAGCGGTGGGAGAATGGTTGGCGCCCGACCTGAGGAGAATGCACCCGCCGTGGAAACCGCCCTGCTGGAAGCCGTCGAAGCCATCCGCCCCGCACTGCAGTCCGACGGAGGGGACATGCGCGTGATCGAGCTCGACGAGGAGACGGGGCGGGTGGACATCGAGCTGATGGGTGCCTGTGGCGGCTGCCCCATGTCGTCCATGACCTTGAAGGCGGGGATCCAGCGCATCCTGTTGGACCGGGTACCCGGGCTCACCGAGGTCCGCGCCAAGGGGATCGACTTCGACGTCGACCCCCTTGCCATCGAGGGCTGAGCTCCGCACCTAGATTCCGCACGCAATGGTGCGGAGCCGCGATCCCGAGGGTCTGGTCGACGCCGCGGTGGCCGGCGATCGCGCCGCGGTGGCCCGGCTGCTCTCCCTGGTCGAGCGGGGAGGTGCCGCGGCCCAGGAGGTGGGGCGGCTGACCTACCCCCTGGGCGGCCAGGCGTACAGCGTCGGCATCACCGGCGCCCCCGGCTCCGGCAAGTCCACCCTCACCAACCGCCTGGTGGAGGTGGTGCGCAAGAGCGGCTGCGAGGTGGGCGTGCTGGCCATCGACCCCTCCTCGCCCTTCACCGGCGGCGCCATCCTGGGCGACCGGGTGCGGATGCAGGACCACGCCCTTGACGCCGGCGTCTACATCCGCTCGATGGCCACCAGAGGCCACCTCGGGGGATTGGCACTGGCCACGCCCCAGGCCATCCGGGTCCTCGACGCCGCCGGCCTGCCGGTCGTGTTCGTGGAGACGGTGGGCGTGGGCCAGGTCGAAGTCGAGATCGCCGGCGCCGCCGACACCACGGTGGTGGTGGTCAACCCCGGCTGGGGCGACGCCGTGCAAGCCAACAAGGCGGGCCTTCTCGAAGTGGCCGACATCTTCGTCATCAACAAGGCCGACCGCCCCGGCTCCCAACAGGCCCGACAGGATCTGCAGGACGCACTCGACTACGCCACCCGCGACCGGCACCGGCCGGCGATCGTGGAGACGGTGGCCGTCTCCGGAGAAGGGGTGGCCGAGCTGTGGGAGGCCATCGAAGCCCACCGCTCGTGGCTGGCCTCCACCGGTGAGCTGGCCGCCCGGCGGGCCTGCAGGATCGACGACGAGCTGCGCGAGATCGTGGCCCGGCGACTCGAGCAACGGGCCGACGAGCTGTGCCGGGGGGAGCCGTTCGCCCGACTGCGCCGGGCCGTGCTCGACCGCCAGATCGATCCCTACTCGGCTGCCGAGGACATCCTGCGCCGCGCCGGAGCCTCCCCGGTCGAGGTCGACCACGACGAGGAGGCACATGGCTGAGCGGTTGGTCACCCTCGACCGGCGCGACGACGGCGTCGCCGTGGTGCGCCTCGACCGCCCCAAGATGAACGCACTTTCCCGTGCGTTGCTCGACGAGCTGGCCGAGGCGGCGGCCCAACTGGTGGCCGACCCGCCGGGAGCGGTGGTGGTGTGGGGCGGCGAGCGCATCTTCGCGGCGGGCGCCGACATCAACGACTTCGACGGCCCCGCCGCGGCCAGAGAGGTGGCCGCCGCCTTCGCCACCGCCCTCGACGCACTGGCCTCCGTCCCCCGCGTCGTCATCGCCGCCGTCACCGGCTACGCCCTCGGCGGGGGGTGTGAGCTGGCGCTGGCCTGTGACTTCCGGGTGGTGGCCGACAACGCCAAGCTCGGCCAGCCCGAGATCCTGCTCGGCATCATCCCCGGTGGCGGGGGGACACAGCGCCTGCCCCGGCTGGTAGGGGTGGCCAGAGCCAAGGAGTTGATCCTGAGCGGTCGCCAGGTCGGCGCCGACGAGGCGCTGCGCATCGGGCTCGTCGACCGCGTCGTGCCCGCCGGCAAGGCCTTCGGCGCCGCGGTGGCGTGGGCGTCGGAGCTGGCGCAGGGCCCGGTGGTGGCCCACGGACTGGCCAAGCAGGCCATCGACGCCGGCCTCGACCTGCCGCTGGCCGCCGGCGTCGAGCTGGAGCGCGAGCTGTTCGCCCAGGCCTTCGCCACCGAGGACGCGACCACCGGCATCACGTCGTTCCTCGAGCACGGCCCGGGGCGGGCCCGCTTCAGCGGGCGGTGACGAGCCGGCCGCGCGGCGTGGTTTGCCAGGGGAGGACCGCGGGAAGGTATTGGTCGTTCATCGAGCGCCCACCGGGGCGGCCGGAGGTCAGTAAAAGATGGGTATCGGAGTCAGCATCTTCCTTCTTGCAGTCGGCGCCATCCTCACCTTCGCCCTCAACGCGTCGGTGTCGGGCATCGACTTGGACACGGTCGGCGTGATCCTCATGATCGTGGGCGTCATCGGCCTGATCACGTCGATGATCTTCTGGAACAGCTGGGGCGGTGTGCGCCGGGGCGGCAGCGACCGCGTCGTCGTGCGCGACCGCGAAGTCCTCTAACTGAGCGCAGCGGGCCCAGGGCCCGAGCGGCCCGTTTGAGCGGGGGACCAGGGCCCGAGCGGCCCGTTTGAGCGGGGGAGCGGCCCGGCGTCAGGCCCAGGACACGCAGCCCAGCTCGACGGGCGTGAGCAGATCCGGGTGGTGGGGCACCACCCGGATCGTGAAGCCGT